>NZ_JBEXSH010000016.1:0-28661 GCF_040613555.1 Streptomyces sp. NPDC006265 | reverse complement strand
ACCACCGGACGCGACGCGGCGCGGGCCGCGATGGTGGCGTCCGTGTAGAAGACGTCGTCGCCCGCGTCGTGCTGGGCCCAGTAGGAGGTTTCGCCGAAGGACAGCTCGTGGGCGGCCCACGGATGCTGCTCCCCGGTCGTGATCACCAGGATGTCGCCGGGGGCACGACCGGAGTCCAGGAGCAGGTCCACGGCCTCTTCGGCGGCGTCGAGCGCCCCCTCCACGGAAGCCGGGATCAGCTGGATCTGCGGGGTGACCGGACCGGCGGCCCCGGCGGCGGGACCCGGCGGGGCGGGCTTGGTGGCCACCTCGCGAGTCCGTTGCACGGGCGGCGCCGGCCGCAGAGGACCGGGGCGGCCGGGACGCGACGGAGCCGCGGGACGGGGGCCGGGTACGGGACGGGGGGTCGGCGCGGTGCGGCCGCTGGCCGGAGTGGCGCGGGGACCCTGGGCACTCTCGTGAATCTGAGGCTCCTCGGGAATGAGAGGCATGAGTTGATATCTATCAAACGTTGGTACGACCCGCGTCGGCGGGTGGCGCATGGATGCGAACGAAACCGTCAGAAGTCGAAGCCGAGCTGCCCCTCGACCTCCGGAACACTTCCGTCCGCCCAGCTGCGGGCCTTCTTGAGGTGCCGCCACTGGGGCAGCGCATCAAGATACGCCCACGACAACCGGTGGTAGGGGGTGGGGCCCCGTTCCGCCAGTGCGGCCTTGTGCACGGGAGATGGATACCCGGCGTTGTCCGCAAAACCGAAGTCTGCATGGTCGATACCCAGTTCGGCCATCATTTTGTCGCGCTGGACTTTGGCGATCACCGAGGCCGCAGCGACCGCCACGCACGACTGGTCACCCTTGATCACCGTACGGACCCTCCAGGGCGCACCGAGGTAGTCGTGCTTGCCGTCGAGGATGACCGCGTCGGGACGCACGGGCAGTGCGTCCAGCGCACGCCCCGCTGCGAGCCGCAGCGCGGCCGTCATACCCAGAGCGTCTATCTCCTCCGGGGAGGCATGCCCCAGTGCGTACGACGTCACCCAGGTCCGCAGTTCCTCGGCGAGGGTGGTGCGTCGTTTGATGGTGAGCAGCTTCGAGTCCGTGAGCCCCTCGGGCGGACGGCGCAGTCCGGTGATCGCCGCACAGACGGTCACGGGACCGGCCCACGCGCCGCGGCCCACCTCGTCGACACCTGCAACGATCTTCGCTCCGGTCGTGGCTCGAAGGGAGCGCTCGACGGTGTGAGTAGGCGGTTCGTACGGCATGGCGCCCCTAGATTACGCCGCCCGGAACCGCCCGCGACACCCCGGTCCGCCACGGCGGCCTCGCCGCCCTCGAGAACCCCCGTCGAGCATCGTCCGGCCGTGGCGCGGACCATCGCTTGATTCGAGCACCAGCCTCCTCACCGGCAGCGTCAGGCACCGTGCGGCCGCAGCAGCGGAACCATCAACTGGTCGATCATCTCCTCGACTTCGCTGTCCTGCCATTCACAGCCGCACATCTTGGAGCGGTACATCATCATGGCCGGTATGGCGTCGAAGACATAGCCGTTGGCAGCCTTGGGACGCACCTCGCCGCGCTTGATCCCGCGGTCGACGACCTCTCGCAACATCTTCATGGTGGGCTCCACGACCCCGTCGAAGATCACGCCATGGAAGCGCTCGGCCTGCGCCGTGTCGCACTCGTGAATCACCGAGCGAAGCGCGAAACCAGGGCGGGAGAACATCGCGTCACGGGCCAGCAGACACAGCGCCAAGAGGTCCTCACGGACGCTTCCTTCATCAGGAGCCGCGTCGAACTGTGGCAGCCCGGCACGCAAGGCGTCGGCGACGAGATCCTCCTTGGACGGCCAACGCCGGTAGACCGCGGCCTTGCCGGTCTGGGCACCGGCGGCGACACCCTCCATCGTCAGGCCGTTCCAGCCGACGGTGCTGAGTTGATCGAGGGCGGCGTCGAGGATCGCGCGTTCGAGTACCGCACCGCGGCGGCGGGCGGCAGTCTGAGCGGGGGCATCCGCCCGGCTGGGGGTAACCATCTGACTCTCTCCAACGAGCAGAGGAAGCGGGCATTCCGGGGATGGGGGACGCGCCGGACGGCCACACAGGGGGACGTACCGACCGACGACGCCGTAAGTGAACGCTTGCGTTCACTGTCGGGGACTCACTACCGTTGACGCGGCAGTGAACGCCAGCGTTCACTAATGCACTCATGGGGGACCCATAGTGACAACCTCTCCATTGCTCCAAGAGCAGAAGCCAGGCGCGGCACGCCGGCAAGGACGCCCCGGCATAGCGCTCACCGTCATCGCGGCCTGCCAACTCATGGTGGTCCTCGACGCGACGATTGTGAACATCGCACTCCCGCACATTCAAGAAGCGCTCGAGTTCAGCACCACCGACCTCACCTGGGTCGTCAGCTCCTACACCCTCACCTTCGGCGGCCTGTTGCTCCTCGGCGGCCGCGCCGGTGACATCCTCGGACGCCGCCGGATCTTCATGACCGGCATCCTCCTGTTCACCCTGGCCTCGCTGCTCGGCGGGCTGGCCCAGGAACCCTGGCAGTTGCTGGCCGCCCGGGTCCTGCAGGGCGTGGGAGGCGCGATCGCCTCGCCCACCTCGCTGGCGCTCATCACCACCACGTTCCCCGAGGGCCCGGAGCGCAACCGGGCCTTCGGTGTCTTCGCCGCGGTCTCCGCGGGTGGTGGTGCCATCGGTCTGCTCGCGGGCGGCATGCTCACCGAGTGGCTCGACTGGCGCTGGGTGCTCTTCGTGAACGTGCCGATCGGTGTGCTGATAGCCGTGCTCACCCCGCTCTACATCAACGAGTCCGAACGGCACTCCGCCCGCTTCGACGTCGCGGGCGCCGTGACCTCGACCGCCGGCATGGCGTCCCTCGTCTACGGCTTCATCCGCGCCGCGGACGAGGGATGGCGGGACAGCCTCACCATCGGGTCCTTCGCTGCCGCTGTGGTGCTGCTGCTGGCCTTCGGGATCATCGAGTCCCGGGCCAAGGAGCCGATCACCCCGCTGCGGATGTTCGCCGACCGCAACCGCTCGGGCACGTACGTGATCATGCTGAGCCTGGCCGCGGCGATGTTCGGCATGTTCTTCTACATCGTGCTGTTCGTGCAGAACGTGCTCGGGTACAGCCCGATCCAGGCGGGGCTCGCCTTCCTGCCCGTGACGGTCGTGATCGCGCTCGGCGCCGGTCTGTCGCAGCGGTTCCTGCCGGTGCTGGGCCCCAAGCCCTTCATGCTCGTGGGCTCCGCGCTCGCGATGACGGGACTGGCCTGGCAGGCGCTCATCAGCTCCGACAGCTCGTACGTCGGCGGGGTCCTCGGTCCGATGCTGGTGTTCGGGTTCGGCATGGGGCTGAACTTCGTGACGCTGACACTCACCGCCGTCTCCGGTGTCGCCCCGCACGAGGCGGGTGCGGCGTCGGGGCTGCTCAACACGACGCAGCAGGTGGGCGGATCGCTGGGCCTGTCCATCCTGACGACGGTCTTCGGCACGGCGACCAGGGACGAGGCCGAGAAGCAGCTTCCGCAGTTCATGGCCGAGGGGACCGCGGAGCAGAAGGCGGAGTTCGCCAGGACCCAGCAGCTCCCCGCGCCGTGGGGGCACGAGGTGCTGGCCCAGGGCATCTCGACGGCCTTCATCCCGGCCGCCGCGATGGCCGTCCTCGCCCTGGCCACGGCCTGGTTGGTGATCCGGGTCCGCAAGAGCGACCTGGAGGCGCTCTCCGGCTCGGCCGGACCCGGGCTCGGCTGACGCCAGGGCACCGCGAACCGGCTCCAACACCTCGCCGGCGGGAATTTCACAGGCCCGCCGACGGCTGCCGGGCCGGTTCGCGCTCGGGCGCGGACGGCCCGGCCGCACGCGCGGGACGGACGGCGATGTCGACAGCACGGCCGCCCTCGCGCGTCCCGCACGACGAGCGACAACGCCCCACCAGCGGATCAGAACAACGATCAGAACTTCCATGCCCACCCCCTCTCCACTCACACGGACGTCCGGCGTGTGCACGACTCGACAGCTGACACAGCGGCTGCCGGGACAACGGACGGCCGATCACGGAGAGTTCCCAAGATGTACGGAGAGTTGCCGAAGGTGCGAGTCCTGCGTCAGGCCGGCGTGGGGATCCAGTCCGGGAGCGACTCCGTCCGCTCGACCCATTCGGCGGGCGGTGCCCCCGCCTTCCCCGAAGCGATGACGCCGCCCACAATGGCGCACGTGGTGTCGACGTCCCCGCCGACCTGGGCGGTCGTCCAGAATGCCCGCTCGTAGTCGCCGAGGCTCCTCGCCGCCGACCAGAGGGCGAAGGGCACGGTGTCGTGGGCGGTCGTCCGCCGCCCGCACCCCAGTACCGCCGCGACCGTGCCCGGGTCGCCGTAGTCGAGCATGTCCCGCGCCCTGCGGAGCCCCGCACCCACGGCACTCTTCGGCACCAGGTCGATGACCCCGTCGAGGAGGGCTTCGGCGCCGGGCGGCCCGTCGGGGGCGGCGGCGAAGGCGGCTGCCGCGGCGACGGCCATGGCCCCGACGACGGCCTCGCGGTGCTGGTGGGTGGGGTAGGCCGAGATCTCCGCCTGGTGGGTCGCCTGCTCCGGATCATCCGCATACCAGGCCCCCAGCGGAGCGATCCGCATCGCCGCTCCGTTGCCCCAGGAGCCCTGCCCCTTGAAGAGCGCGGCGGCGAGTTCCCGCCAGTCGCCACCCTCCCGGACGAGCCGCAGCAGACGGTTGACCGCAGGACCGTAGCCCCGGTCGAAGTCATGGTGCTCGGCGAAGGAGTGCGCCAGGGCGTCCTGGTCGATGCGGTGGTGGGTGGCCAGGACGGCGACGACCGAGCCGGCCATCTCCGTGTCGTCCGTCCACTGCCACGGCCCGGAGGGCACCTCGCGGCGCTTCAGCAGCGGGTAGTTCACCGGCACGAAGTACTGGGAGCCGAGGGCGTCTCCGACGGACAGTCCGCGCAGGCAGGCCAGGGCGCGCTCCAGGCGCACGTCGGGGGAGGAATCAGCGGTCATCGCCCTGCCACTCTATCCGGTGACCCCGTACGGCTCGGGATCTCGCCAACGGTCGAACGGCCGGTCGAGCATGTACTTGCCGTCGTCCCCCAGAACGAGCATCCGCACCTCGCCGTTCCCCGGGTTCGACAGCGACTCGAACTCCGCGACCGTCCAGTGGAACCACCGCATGCAGAACAGCCGCATCGCCAGGCCATGGGTGACGATGAGGACGTTCGGCGGGTGTTCGGGGTCCTCGAAGCTGCGGAACAGGCTCTCCAGGAAGCCGCCGACCCGGTCGTAGACGTCGGCACCGGATTCGCCCTGGGCGAATCGGTAGAAGAAGTGGCCGTACGCGTCCCGGTAGGTCTTCTGGAGGCGGACCTCGTCCCGGTCCTGCCAGTTGCCCCAGTCCTGCTCGCGCAGCCGGGGTTCCTCACGCACCCGTATGAGACCGGAGTCGAGGTGGAAGGCGCGCAGGGTCTCGTGCGTACGGCGGTACGGGGAGACGTACACGCTGACTTGCTCGTCGCCGAACAGGTCGCGCAACTGCTCCCCCGCCGCCTCCGCCTGCCGCCGACCTCGCTGGGTCAGCGCCAGGGCGTGGTCGGGTTCCCGCTCGTAGACGGAGTCATCAACATTGCCCGTTGACTCGCCGTGCCGGACAAGGACGATGCGCCGTGGTCGTGCCATGCCAAGACCCTAGATCGGGTGAGGTCCGGTGGAGCACTCCCCCCGCACCCATACGGCGTAGGTCACACGATTCCTGCACCACAGGTCACACTGGTCGCACGCTTGTCCGAACGGAATGGCTCCGTCCATGACCGCCCGGAGTCAGGGCCTCGTGTAGCAGCATCCGGTGAAGCCGTCGAGTCCGGTCGGAATCAAACCGTCCAGCTCGATTCCATGTCCACGACGTCCCCCGTGAGCGCCGCCACGTCCGCCTCCGTCTGGGCCCTCAGGGCGAGCCGCTCCACGCGTTCGGTGCGGTACTTGCCGTGTTCTGCGGCCGAGCGCCACATGGAGAGCACCATGAACTCGTTCCCGGGTGCCTCGCCGAAGAGCCCGCGCACCATACCGGGTGAGCCGGCCATCGCCGGGTTCCAGACCTTTTCCTGCATCAGCACGAAGTGCTCGGCCCGCTCCTCGTGGATGCGGCAGAGCGCCACCCGCAACAGGTCGGCGTCCGTGAAGCGCGGTTCGAAACCGGTCTTCACGTCGAAGCGGTAGTCGAAGAGTCTGACCTGAGCGTCCTTGAACGTGCCCGCCTGAGCCGACGCGAGCCGGTCGTGGGACCGTGCCATGAAGGAGTCGTAGAAGGCGCGGCTCTCCCAGAACGCGAAGACGTGCGCCACATCCGGCCGCCCCCGGCTCCAGCCACCCCCCTGCCCGCGAAACCCCGGCTCCCCCAGAAGCCCCGCCCACTTCCGCTGCCCCCGCTCGAAACCGCGGCGGTCCACCACGGTGCAGCGAATCCACTTGACCAGCACCGCGCCATGGTAAGGCCACGAAGCGTGGCGTCGGTCACTCTCGGCTGGACCGCTCCTCCACGCCCACACCCCCTCGCGTGGCAGTATGGACAAACAGTCATGTGCGCCCGGCAGTTGGGGCCGACGGACAGGTCGTACGGGGAAGGGGACTCTGGTGGACGGGCTCAACAAGGGGCTTCGCAAGGTCGAGATCGCGGTGCGGTGGGATCCCAGCCCGGCGGGGCAGCCGTCCACCGACCTGGACCTGGTCGCGGCGACCTATCTGGCGGACGACCCGCACGGCGACGCCGCGTACGTGGTGCACTTCGACAGCCGCTCCCCCGACGGCACGATCACGCTCAACCGGGACAGCAAGGACGGTCAGGGCTTCGGCTACGACGAAGTCATGACGCTGGAGCTCGACCGGCTCGACGTCCGCTACGCGCGCGTGGTGGTCGGTGTCGTCATTCAGCAGCGCCCGGCGGAGCGCACCTTCGTCAGTGTGCGCAACCCCGGCCTGCGTATCCGCGAGGGGTACACCGTCCTGGCGGAGGACGACTTCGGCGGTGTCCTGGGAGCGACGGCGGCGGCGGTCGCGGAGTTCGCGCGGGACGGCTCCGGCCCGTGGGAACTGCGCTCCGGACTCCGTGGTTTCGAGGGCGATCCCGTGGACTTCACCAGGAGGATGGGCGCGGCGCACCGGCCCTGACCTCACCACCGACGAGGCGCGATCGACCAGGCACGCACGACGAGAGGGGCACCGCCCGCAGGCGGTGCCCCTCCGGCATCGGCTCAGGCGTTCGGCGTCAGCTGCAGCCGCTGGTCGAGCCGCAGCCCTCGCAGATGTAGCAGGAACCGGCACGCTGCATCTTCGTACCGCAGGAGAAGCACAGCGGGGCGTCGGCCTGGATGCCCAGCTGCATCTCCACCAGTTCGGCACTGGTGTGAGCCTGCTGCGGGGCGGGCTTGACCGCCTCTTCGGCCGTCGGAGCGGAAACGGCCTTCAGCTCCTGGGCGCGCGGCGCGGACTGGGCCAGCCCTTCGACGTCGACCTCGTCGTCGGACGGCTCGTACGAACCGGTCTCGAGGTGACGCTGACGCTCCTCGGCGGAGTGGATGCCGAGCGCGGAGCGCGTCTCGAAGGGCAGGAAGTCCAGCGCCAGGCGACGGAAGATGTAGTCGACGATCGACTGCGCCATCCGCACGTCCGGGTCGTCCGTCATGCCGGCCGGCTCGAAGCGCATGTTGGTGAACTTCGAGACGTAGGTCTCCAGCGGCACGCCGTACTGCAGACCGACCGAGACCGCGATGGAGAAGGCGTCCATCATGCCCGCGAGGGTCGAGCCCTGCTTGGACATCTTGAGGAAGACCTCACCGAGACCGTCGTCCGGGTAGGAGTTGGCGGTCATGTAGCCCTCGGCGCCGCCGACGGTGAAGGACGTGGTGATGCCGGGACGTCCCTTCGGCAGACGCTTGCGGACCGGGCGGTACTCGACGACCTTCTCGACCGCGGTACGGATCGTCTCCTCGGTCTTCTCGGTGATCTCCGCCTTCTCCTTCTCCTTGGTCTTGGCGGAGAGCGGCTGGCCGACCTTGCAGTTGTCGCGGTAGATCGCGAGCGCCTTGACTCCGAGCTTCCAGGCCTCGAAGTAGATCTCCTCGACCTCCTCGACGGTCGCCGACTCCGGCATGTTCACCGTCTTGGAGATGGCGCCGGAGATCCACGGCTGGATCGCGGCCATCATGCGGACGTGGCCCATCGGGGAGATGGCCCGCTCGCCCATGGCGCAGTCGAACACCTCGTAGTGCTCGGGCTTGAGACCGGGGGCGTCGATCACGTTGCCGTGGTCGGCGATGTGGGCGACGACCGCCTCGATCTGCTCTTCCAGGTAGCCCAGGCGGCGCAGGGCCTGCGGGACGGTGCCGTTGACGATCTGCATCGAGCCGCCGCCGACCAGCTTCTTGAACTTGACCAGCGCGAGGTCGGGCTCGACACCGGTGGTGTCGCAGGACATCGCCAGGCCGATGGTGCCGGTCGGGGCGAGCACGGACGCCTGGGAGTTACGGAAACCGTTCTTCTCACCGACGCGCAGGACGTCGCCCCAGGCCTCGCTGGCGGCCGCCCACACCGGGGTGTCCAGGTCGTCCATGCGGACGGCCTTGTCGTTGGCGTCCGAGTGCTGCTTCATGACGCGCTTGTGGGCGTCGGCGTTGCGGGCGTAGCCGTCGTACGGGCCGACGACCGAGGCGAGTTCGGCGGAGCGCCGGTAGGCCGTGCCCGTCATCAGGGAGGTGATGGCGCCGGCGAGGGCGCGGCCGCCGTCGGAGTCGTAGGCGTGACCGGTGGCCATCAGCAGGGCGCCGAGGTTGGCGTAGCCGATGCCGAGCTGGCGGAACGCGCGCGTGTTCTCGCCGATCTTCTGGGTCGGGAAGTCCGCGAAGCAGATCGAGATGTCCATCGCGGTGATGACCAGCTCGACGACCTTCTGGAAGCGCTCGGCCTCGAAGGACTGGTTGCCCTTGCCGTCGTCCTTGAGGAACTTCATCAGGTTCAGCGAGGCCAGGTTGCAGGACGTGTTGTCCAGGTGCATGTACTCGCTGCACGGGTTCGACGCGGTGATCCGGCCGGACTCGGGGCAGGTGTGCCAGGTGTTGATCGTGTCGTCGTACTGGATGCCGGGGTCGGCGCAGGCCCAGGCGGCCTCGGCGATCTTGCGGAAGAGCGACTTGGCGTCGACCTCCTCGATGACCTCACCGGTCATCCGGCCGCGCAGCCCGAACTGGCCGCGCTGCTCGACCGCCTTCATGAACTCGTCGTTGACACGGACCGAGTTGTTGGCGTTCTGGTACTGGACGGACGTGATGTCGTCGCCGCCCAGGTCCATGTCGTAGCCCGCGTCGCGCAGGACGCGGATCTTCTCTTCTTCCTTGACCTTGGTCTCGATGAAGTCCTCGATGTCCGGGTGGTCCACATCGAGGACGACCATCTTGGCGGCGCGACGGGTGGCGCCACCGGACTTGATCGTTCCTGCGGAGGCGTCGGCGCCACGCATGAAGGAGACCGGCCCGGAGGCGTTGCCGCCGGAGGACAGCAGCTCCTTGGAGGAGCGGATCCTGGAGAGGTTCAGGCCGGCGCCGGAGCCGCCCTTGAAGATCATGCCCTCTTCCTTGTACCAGTCGAGGATCGACTCCATGGAGTCGTCGACGGACAGGATGAAGCAGGCGGAGACCTGCTGGGGCTGCTTGGTGCCGACGTTGAACCAGACAGGGCTGTTGAAGCTGAAGATCTGGTGCAGGAGGGCGTACGCCAGCTCGTGCTCGAAGATCTCGGCGTCGGCGGGCGAGGAGAAGTACTTGTAGTCCTCCCCGGCCTTCCGGTAGGTCTTCACGATGCGGTCGATCAGCTGCTTCAGGCTGGTCTCACGCTGCGGGGTGCCCACGGCGCCCCGGAAGTACTTGCTGGTGACGATGTTGACCGCGTTCACCGACCAGAAGTCGGGGAACTCGACGCCGCGCTGCTCGAAGTTGACCGAGCCGTCGCGCCAGTTGGTCATGACGACGTCACGGCGCTCCCAGGCCACCTCGTCATAGGGGTGGACCCCAGGGGTGGTGTGGATGCGCTCGACACGCAGGCCCTTGGTCGCCTTGGCGCTCTTGGCGCGGGAACTCCGTGCCGGACCGCTCGCCGTCTCTGTCATGCCGCCTCCCTGTACGGGCGAAAACGCCCTGAAGTGCCCCGTTGTTCCCGTGGCACGTTGTTCTGTCTGGTGTTGCGGGCACCGACTCACGTCGCCCGCAACAGGTCTTCACATCGCCGCCGCCCGGCCGGGCCCGGAGCTGCCTTCCGGGTCCGACCCGCCGGTCAGTCGGCGGCGCCGGCGGGCTGGGGGACCTGTTCCGCCCCTCCGGACCCGCGGTCGTCTTCCTGGCTCCCCGCGGCCGCTTCCTCGCGGTCTCCGTCGTCCGCGCCGGGATGTCCCGTCTGCGTCCTGAGTTCCTCGATGGCCGCCTCGAAGTCGTCGAGCGAGTCGAACGCCCGGTAGACGGAGGCGAAGCGCAGGTAGGCGACGAGGTCGAGTTCCTGCAGCGGGCCGAGTATGGCCAGCCCCACGTCATGGGTGGTCAGCTCGGCGCTTCCGGTGGCCCGCACCGCCTCCTCGACCCGTTGGCCGAGTTGGGCGAGCGCGTCCTCGGTGACGGGCCGTCCCTGGCACGCCTTCCGCACTCCATTGATGATCTTCGTACGACTGAAGGGCTCGGTGACTCCGGACCGCTTCACCACCATGAGCGAGCACGTCTCCACGGTCGTGAAACGACGGGAGCAGTCAGGGCACTGGCGGCGCCTGCGGATCGAAGTGCCGTCGTCGGTCGTACGACTGTCGACGACACGACTGTCGGGGTGCCTGCAGAAGGGGCAGTGCATGAACTCCCAACCCTCCTCACAGCAGACTCAATAGCCTCGCCGGACCTCTTGTGCCCCACGAAGCAGCCCCAAGCATAGGCGATGACCATGGGCCTCGAGACCCGGGGGACCACAACTTCTGGGCTGCTGATGCAATCCAACCACTAGATGTGGGGATTGGTTCATACATCGACGCCGTTCTCGCGTGTCGCACACGTAGGCACAGGTGACGCGCAACGAGCCGAGCCACGCGGCCCCCGCACGCGGACGGAGGCACCACTGCGAACGGCTTCCCCGGGGGCACGGCCGGATCCGTTCTCGCACAGCCGTATCGCCGCGGCACATGCGGAGATACCGTGGGCGCCACGGGGAGGGGACGTGGGACTCCCGCACAGATGAGGGCTGGTCCCGGGGCAGGGGAATGCCGGATGGCAGACTGGGGCACCAGTCCACGAGGTGATCACCCCGGCGGTGAAGAGTACAGCAATGGGCCCTTTTGCCCGCCAGGTGGCGCGGCCGCCAATACACCCGGACACATGATCGCGTCCGGTGATTCGCGATTTTTCACTCGAACGTGTGTTTGGCGCAACCTTTCGAAAGCAACTACCGTTGTCCAGCAGGGAGACCATCGAGAGGGGCCGACGTGACCACCACCGCAGACAGTGCCGCCATTGCTGCCCAGGACCGCCCCCAGGGCCGACTGGAGCCGGTGCATGCGATGAACGAAGCCACGAACCCTGAGGGGCACAAGCGCTCCCTGCCGGGCCGACCTCCCGGCATCCGGGCGGACAGCTCGGGACTCACCGATCGCCAGCGCCGCGTGATCGAGGTCATCAGGGACTCCGTGCAGCGACGGGGCTACCCGCCGTCCATGCGGGAGATCGGTCAGGCCGTCGGCCTCTCCAGCACCTCCTCCGTCGCACATCAGCTGATGGCTCTGGAGCGCAAGGGCTTCCTGCGCCGCGACCCGCACCGCCCGCGCGCGTACGAGGTGCGCGGTTCCGACCAGGCCGCCTCGGTGCAGCCCACGGACACAGCGGGCAAGCCGGCCGCATCGTACGTGCCGCTGGTCGGCCGGATCGCCGCCGGTGGCCCGATCCTCGCCGAGGAATCCGTCGAGGACGTCTTTCCCCTCCCCCGCCAGCTCGTCGGCGACGGTGAGCTGTTCGTCCTGAAGGTCGTCGGTGACTCGATGATCGAGGCCGCGATC
The DNA here is from genome assembly GCF_040613555.1 of Streptomyces sp. NPDC006265. Lineage (NCBI taxonomy): Bacteria > Bacillati > Actinomycetota > Actinomycetes > Kitasatosporales > Streptomycetaceae > Streptomyces > Streptomyces sp. NPDC006265. Next base: position 16,576 of record NZ_JBEXSH010000016.1, on the reverse strand, counting down.
TGCGACGGCGACTGGGTCACGGTGCGCCGTCAGCCGGTCGCGGAGAACGGCGACATCGTGGCCGCGATGCTCGACGGCGAAGCCACCGTCAAGCGCTTCAAGCGCGAGGACGGCCATGTTTGGCTCCTCCCGCACAACGCGGCCTACGAGCCGATCCCCGGCGACGACGCGACCATCCTCGGCAAGGTGGTGGCCGTACTGCGGCGCGTCTGACAGCGCGCACCGCGTCGGGTGGGCCCCAACGGCCCGCCCTCTGACCGGGCCCCGGGACCTCTGCGCCGGTTCCGGGGCCCTGCGCTGTCCGGGGGCGGACCGACGGGACGCTGTCCGGGGGCGGACCGACGGGACGCTGTCCGGGGGCGGACGGACTGGAGCCCCTGAGTCCCGCAGCGCTCATGCAGTGGGGTCGGGCGGTGGCTCAGCCGTTGCAAGGCACCCCCGCCGCTCATCTGCCGTCCGGCTACTCGACTTCGGTCTGCTCCGCTGCCGTCTGCTTGGCTGTCGTCTGCTCGCCTGCTGCTTCCTTGGCCGTCGCGTCGATCGCCGCCAGCGACTTCCGCACCTGGTGACGGTCCGTCGTGAACCAGAAGTCGGGCAGGGACGCCTTCAGATAGCTCCCGTACCGGGCCGTCGCCAGACGCTGATCGAGGACGGCGACCACACCGCGGTCCCCCGACGCCCGTACCAGACGGCCGGCACCCTGGGCCATGAGGAGCGCGGCATGGGTGGCGGCGACCGCCATGAAGCCGTTGCCGCCCGCGTCCTCGACGGCCTTCTGCCGGGCGCTCATGAGGGGGTCGTCCGGACGCGGGAACGGGATCTTGTCCATGACGACCAACTGGCAGCTGGGTCCGGGGACGTCCACGCCCTGCCAGAGCGACAGCGTACCGAAGAGGCAGGTCTTCGGGTCGGCCGCGAAGTTCTTGATGAGCTCGCCCAGCGTCTCCTCGCCCTGGAGGAGGATCGGGTACTCGGGGATCCTGGACCGCAGCTCCTCGGCGGCCAGCTGAGCCCCACGCATCGAGGAGAACAGGCCGAGGGTACGGCCGCCCGCCGCCTGGATCAGCTCCGTGAGTTCGTCGAGCATGTCCGCACGATCGCCGTCGCGCGCAGGACGGGCCAGGTGCTTGGCGACATAGAGGATGCCCTGCTTGCGGTAGTCGAAGGGCGAGCCGACGTCGATGCCCTTCCACTGCGGAACGTCGTCACCCTCGGTGCCCTCGGGAGACAGGCCCAGGGAGGCACCTACGCCGTTGAAGTCGCCGCCCAGCTTCAACGTCGCGGACGTCAGGACGACGGAACGGTCCGCGAAGAGCTTCTCTCGCAGCAGACCGGAGACGGACATGGGGGCGACGCGCAGGGAAGCCCCGAAGCGGTCGTGGCGCTCGTACCAGACCACGTCCCACTCGGAGCCGTTCGTGATCCGCTCCGCCACGTCGTGCACGTTTTCCACGGAGGCCAGGGCCTGCTTGCGGACGGCGTCCTCGTCCTGGACTGACTTGTCGCGGGTTGCTCCGATCGCGGAGATGACCGTGCGGCACGCGTCGCGCAGGGCCATGAGGGCGTACCCGAGGTCCTCGGGGATCTCCTCCAGACGGCCCGGCAGCGCCAGCTCCATCAACCGTTCGAAACCTTCGGCTGCGGTCTGGAGCTGGTCCGCGGCCTTCTCGTTGACGAGTTTCGCAGCACGGCGCACCGCGCGGTTGACCTGGCCGGGGGTGAGCTCGCCGGTGGCGACTCCGGTGACCCGGGAGACCAGCTCGTGCGCCTCGTCGACGATCAGGACCTCGTGCTGCGGGAGGACCGGGGCGCCATCGATGGCGTCGATCGCGAGCAGCGCGTGGTTGGTGACGACTACCTCGGCGAGCTTGGCCCGCTCGCGAGCCATCTCGGCGAAGCACTCGGCGCCGTACGCGCACTTCGAGGCGCCCAGGCATTCCCTCGACGACACCGACACCTGGGCCCAGGCACGGTCCGAGATGCCGGGCGTGAGGTCGTCACGGTCGCCGGTCTCGGTCTCGTCGGCCCAGTCGCGCACCCGAAGCAGGTCCTGGCCCAGCTTGCTGGTGGGCGCGGCGGCCTCGAACTGGTCGAAGAGGCCCTCTTCCTCGTCCTGTGGGACGCCCTCGTGCAGTCGGTGCATACACAGGTAGTTCGACCGGCCCTTGAGCATCGCGAACTCCGGGCGACGGCGCAGCAGGGGATGCAGCGAGTCGACCGTTCTGGGCAGGTCGCGCTCCACCAGCTGGCGCTGCAGGGCCAGGGTGGCGGTCGCGACGACCACCCGCTCCCCGTGCGCGAGCGCGGGCACCAGGTAGCCGAGCGACTTGCCGGTACCGGTGCCGGCCTGGACCAGCAGGTGGGAGCCGTCGTCGATCGCTTCCTCGACGGCTTCGGCCATGGCCACCTGACCGGGGCGCTCCGTACCGCCGACGGCAGTGACGGCAGCATGCAGGAGTTCGGGGAGTGAGGGCTTCGTCATAGCGCGACCACCCTACGACCCTGCACTGACAAACGGGCGATCAAGGCGGGGGCGGGGGACGGGATCAAGACCCTGGGCTCCTCGGCGAGGTGGAGGGGTGGGCGGCGGTCAGGCGACCGGCTAGGTGAATGTGGTCGTGGTGGGAGGGCTCGAATGAGGTCGCAAAGCACTCGGCAAAGTCGTCGCGGAACCGCTCGGAGAATTCGCGTGACGGGCGGGAACTGCGGCAGGCCGGACCGCGTTCAATGAGTGATGGCGCAGTGACACAGTGCTACACCAGATGCCGGAGAGACCGGTCTCGGACCATGAGGGCGGCCCGCTTGTCGGGCAGGTCGACCTCGGCGGAGAACCGGAAGCCGGCGGTCAGGAATGCGGCTACGGAGGGGGTGTTGCGAATGTCGGGTTCGGCGACGACGCGTGTGCAAGAGGGCCGCTGCGCGAGAACGAGATCGGCCACGGCCCGGAGCAGCAGACCCCCGAGGCCACGCCCACGATCGGCGATCCCACCGACCAGGAGGTGGATCCCCGTGTCATGAGGCCGGGCGGGGTAATGACGGGCCAGTGGGTCCAGATCCGCCCGGTAGATCTCCCAGTAGCTCATCGGCACCCCGTCCAGTACACCGATGCACGGCACGCTGCGCCCGTCGCCGGCGAGCTGGGCCTGCAGGTGGTCCAGCGTCACCTCCTGCGGTCCTGCGAGCTCCCAGAACGCCGCAGCGGCGGGGTCGTTCATCCAGCGGTTGATGAGCGGAAGATCACGTTCGAGGCGCACGAGGACGAGGTGGAACCGGCCTGCGGGCGTGTCGGCCGGGCCCCATTCGGCGACGCGGTCGAGGAGATCGTCATGGCGGGGGACGAAGGAAGTGCGTGACGGCTCGCCGGTCCTGGTGATGGAGACGGCGGGCCGGAAGATCTCCCGGTGCCGCCCCCCGGATCCGTGGCCGTGGAGTGGACCGGGCGCGTCGACCGGGGGGAGGGCGACGAGATCGTCCGGGAGCCGCAGGTCCATGGTGTCCTCGCTGTGCCCGCCCGCTCGGGGGCGCTCGCCGGAGACCCCGCCTGGATCCGGGGAGTCGGATCGGGACCCGGCACCGCAGGCCAGGTCGGCCATGACAGGGACGGCGAAACCGGTCTCGGTGATCGGGTCGGCGGCAGACACCGGACACTCCTCTCTAACAGGGGGGTGGGGGCATGTCCTCAGGGAGGAAGGGGGCAGGTCAGCAGTGGTCAGGGACGAACGGGGTGCTCAGGAGTGCAGGGGGTTGGCGATGGTGACGTAGACGGACTGGGTGTCGACCGGGCCGACGAGTTCGTCGAGGCCGTGCAGCCGCGTCAGCAGGTTGGCTTTGCAGCGCAGGACGGGTGAGTCGAGCAACCGGGCCGGCAACGAGGTGCGGAGCGGGGCCGGGCCGGACGCGACGTCTCCCAGGAAGCGGCGGAAGGCGGCGAGCAGCAGCCTCTCGTCGGCCAGCCCCTGGGAGCCGAACGCGCCGATGAGGCCCAGCACGTTGTTGACCCCCAGGTAGTACGCGAGCCGCTCGTCGGTGACCTCGTCACGGACGAACGTTTCGCTCCGCTCTCCGATGCCGGGCAACCGCGCGTCGAGGTCCGCGCGCCGGGACTCGCGGAAGTAGTAGCCCTGGTTGTCGCGGTAACGACCACCCATGGGCCAGCCGTCGGGGTCCAGCAGGAGCAGGGTGTTCTGCTGGTGCGCTTCCAGGGCGATGCCGGCCTCACCGTCCAGCCAGAGGACGGGACGCACCACGTGTGCGAGGTAGCGCAGGAACCACTCGGCTGCGACGGCTCCGCGAGGCCGGCCGGTACGGCGGGCGAGGCGTGTGACGACCTCGGCCAGCCGGGACCGCAGGGCCGGGCCGTGCTTCTCCGGACGCCCCGGGGCGCCCTCCCGCGGGGCCGGGGAGCACGGGCGCGGCGAGAGGAGGCCGCCGACGCAGGAGACGTCGTCGGAGGGGCTGAACGGGTTGTGGCGGATCACCACGTCCAGTCCGGGCACCGGAACGCCGTCGGGGGTGTCGACGGCGAGCCAGGCCGGATCCCGGACGATGTCGAAGCCCGGGTGCACGGCCCGCCACTGCTGAGCGAGACCGCTGCGGAGGAGCCGGTGGACCTCGACGCCGCGGTGGAGTTCCTTGCGGAGGTTCTCGCGACGGGAGTTGGTGATGCGCAGGCCCAGCGACAGCTTGAGCATCGCGGGGGCATTGGTTCGGTAGACGGTTCGTACGGAGGAGGTGGGATGCCAGGGAGGGCCGTGGGTGCCCAGGTCTCGGAGCAGCTCGGCGTCCAGCAGGGCAGCGGTCTCCGCGCGGTGGCTGACCTCGTGCGCCTGCCAGGGGTGCAGCGGCAGGAGGGCGTACCCGTCCGGCACCGCCGGTGCGGTCCCGGCGAGGCGGGCGGTGAGCCGGGGCGCGGCGACAGGGCGCCCGCGTTCGGTCCAGGAGGAGTCGGTGGCGAGGACGGCAGGGGCGACAGCCATCCAGTGCAGAAGGAAGGAGCCGTGCGTCTCGGGTGAGTACTGCAGCGTTTCGGCGTCGGAGAGGCCTTCGCGGCTTTTGGGGCTCGGGTGCAGAGGGTGCCCGAGGATGAGTGCCTGCTCCGCGGACAGGAAGAGATCGGGGCCGTCGGGTGGGGCTTCCCGGCGGGCTGTGACAAAGCCGGTGACCCGTCGGAGGGAGTCGGCAACACCCGCGACGAGCCCGACGCCGTCGCTGACGCCGGCGGTGGCGGTGGCGGTGGCGGGGCTGGGGGCGCTCGTGGGAGAGGAGTTGTGGGCGGGCCTGATGCCGGAGCCGTCTGTGGACGTCTCCCTCGTGAGAAGGGCGGCGATCGTGACGGCGTCGGCCGGTGGGGCGTAGTCGGGTGCACCGGCGAGACGCGGAGGGCCGAAGCGGTGCCAGCCCGTCGGGGACCAGTAGCGGATTGGCGCGAGGAGAGCCGTGCCGCTGGCGGGAAGGGGGATGCGCAGGACGCCGTCTGTCGGGGTGGGCTGGTCGGTCTCGCGGGCCCAGCAGCGGAGCAGGTTCTCCACGGCGGCGGCCTGGGCGGCGGTGTGCGGGTCGGGATGGTCCAGGGGGTCGCTGCCGAGGCGTTCGCTCAGCCCCTGTTCGGGTTTCGCGACCGGCCGCTGATGAGGGACCCGCGGGTTCGGCGACGTCCCAGACGGCAAGGCGCCGACGGAGCCTTGTCCAGGCGTCGGTGTGTGGTCGTCGGGGTGGGGCATGGCGTTCACGACAGGTACCTCATGGAGTGGTTCCGGATCATGCGGGTGGGGCAGCCGGCCGAGGAGATCCACTCGGCTCGGGGCGGCCCGAAGGGAGCGAAGTCGCGCAGTGGGCGGGCGCGCCGGGCTTGGGGCGCCCGGGCACCTGGCGGGCAGGCGGGCGGCCCGGCCCACGACCAGGCACGGCGTGGACTCGCACGCCGCAGGGCACGTCGCGTTCAGTGTGCGGCTGCCGTGCCACCCCCTCGGCACCGGGCCGCTGCCCGGACCGCGTCGGCCAAGCGGTCCAGTACGGCCGCTGCTTGTTCGTCGGTGATGATCAGAGGAGGGAGCAGGTGCACGACGCTCGCGTGACGGCCGCCGAGTCCGACGATGAGGCCGCGCCGCAGGCACTCCTGCTGGACCGCAGCAGCCAGTTCGGGTGCGGCGGGGAGCGGCCGGCGTCCGCTGCCCGGCATGACCGACGCTGCCACACCGCCCTCCGCAGCCCCGGGAGTACCCGTGAAGCCGGCCTCCCCCTCCCCGTCCGGATCCACCAGCTCGACCCCGATCATCAGTCCCCTCCCCCGCACATCCCCTACACACGCGAAATCGGAGGCCAGCTTCTGGAGTTGACTCAGCAGGCGCGCGCCCAGCGTCGCCGCGCGCTCGGCGAGGGCGTTCTCGCGGACGTGGGCGAGGGTCGCGGTGCCGGCGGCCATGGCCAGCTGGTTGCCGGGGAAGGCGTCGGCGGGGGTGCCGGGTTCCCAGGTGCCGAGGTCGTCGCGGTAGACCACCACGGCCAGCGGCAGGCTGCCGCCGATGGCGTTGGAGAGGACCATCACGTCGGGAGTCACGCCGCTGTGCTCCACGGCCCAGAAGGCGCCGGTCCGGCCGACGCCCGTCTGGATCTCGTCGGCGATCAGCGGGACGGACCGGTCGGCGGTGAGCTGTCGCATGCGGCGCAGCCATGAGTCCGGTGCGGGGATCACCCCGCCCTCGCCATGGACCGGCTCGACGAGCATCGCGGCGGGCAGCAGCACCCCGGAACCGGGGTCGTCCAGGAGGGACTCGGTCCAGCGTGCGGCGAGGTCGGCCCCGTGCTCGCCCCGGACGCCGAAGGGGCAGCGGTAGTCCTGCGGGTAGGGCAGGCGGGCCACCCGCGTGTCGTGGTTGTTCGCGGACGGGTCGTCGAGGACTCCGGCGGTGCTTCCGTGACCGGCTCCGGTGAACGCCAGGAGACCGCTCCGTCCGGTCGCCGCGCGTGCCAGCGCCCAGGCGGTCTCGACGGCTTCGCCGCCGGTCGGTCCGCAGAACCGCACCCGTGCCCGCTCGGCGAGACCTGGCGGCAGGGTTCGGAACAGCTCGTCGAGGAAGGCGCCCTTGACGGGTGTCGCCAGGTCGAGGGCGTTCAGGGGTGCTCCGGAGTCGAGGACTTTGCGGATGGCCTCCAGGACGACCGGGTGGTTGTGGCCGAGGGCGAGTGTGCCGGCGCCGGAGAGGCAGTCCAGATAGCGACGGCCGTCCGCGCCCTCGATGGTGAGTCCCCGGGCCCGCACCGGAACGATCGGCAGGGCACGGGCGTAGGTCCGGGCGGCGGATTCGCGTGCGGCTTGGCGGCGCGGGACTCCTTCGGGCGCGGAGCGCGGGGCGGGTGCGGTGTTGACGACTGCCCCACCGGGAAGGGGTCTCACCTGCGTACACCCCATAGCGGCCTCCTCTGACGCACGACCCCCATAGGTGGATTCCGCCACGGCTTCCAAGACCTCCCACTGGGCACGGGCACAGAGGACCGCACACAGACAGCAGGCCCCATCCGCTACCAACCCCGGATCCCCCACGGGGTTACGGGTTGCCTCAAGATCCTTTCCGTGACGGAACTGTTGCGGATCCGTCGGATCGCCCCCACAGCCACCGCATAGTGTGTGGTGCCGTTCCCGGACACCGTGAGGTCGCCCCGAAGTTGCCGCGAGACAGCGGGAATTCGAGGGTGATGCGCCGGTTCATCCACGTTCGTTCCGTACCAGGGGGAGTCAGATCATGCGATCCACACGACCGTCGTCCCATACCGGCCCAGGAGGGAGGGCGCGCCGAGGGAACTCCCCCGTGCTGGCCGCGGTTGCCCTCGCCTCGGCGCTCGCGCTGACCGCCACCGCCTGCGAGTCGGGCGACGCCACGGCGGACGATGAGGCATCCGCGTCGGCCACCGCCTCCGACGACGGCAAGCTCAGGATCCCGGACGACATCAGGGACCGGCTGCGCGAGCACGGGATCGACATCGACAAGTGGAAGAACGGCGCCTGGAAGAACTGGGACCGGGACGACTGGCTGCGCGAGGCCAACGAGTACGTCAACCCGATCATCGAGGGGCTCTGGAACCCGGACCGCATGCGGGAGGCCGAGGAGCCCGACCAGGGCGTCGACGAGAGCGAACTCGCCGAGGACCAGGGGGTGACCGACGCGACGCCCGATCCGGTCGAGGCGCAGGCCGTGCCGCCGTCGTACCACGCCAACTCCCCCACGGCCGGCAAGGTGTTCTTCGACTCCCCCGAAGGATCGGCCGTCTGCTCGGCGACCGTGGTGAAGGACCCGGCGCACCCGGGCAAGTCCAACCTGGTGTGGACGGCGGGCCACTGCGTGCACGCGGGCAAGAAGGGCGGCTGGTACCGCAACATCGCGTTCGTGCCGTCGTACAACGACGACGGCAAGCCGGTGGCGGAGCTGGAGAACGCCACCCGCGAGGATGTCGCTCCCTACGGTGTCTGGTGGGGCGACTGGGCACAGACCTCTGACCAGTGGATCGAGCAGGGCGGTTCGACGGGCGGTGACGGCGCACCGTACGACTTCGCGGTCATCCATGTCACGCCGGAGAAGGGCAGCGGCGGCAAGTCGCTGGAGGAGATGGTCGGTTCGGCGCTGCCGGTCGAGTTCAAGGCGCCCGCGGTGCCGCGGGTGAAGCGCGTCACGGCGATCGGCTACCCGGCCGCGAAGCCCTACGACGGGCAGAAGCTGTACCGGTGCGAGGACCGGCCCGGGCGGCTGTCGGTCACCGCGTCGGACCCGACGATGTACCGCATCGGCTGCACCATGACCGGCGGTTCGTCCGGGGGCGGCTGGGTCGCGACCGGCTGGGACGGCAAGCCGGCACTGGTGTCCAACACCTCGATCGGTCCCGTGACGTCGGGCTGGCTGGCCGGGCCGCGCCTTGGTGACGTGGCCAAGGGCGTGTACGACTCGGTCAGCAAGAAGTTCGCCGGCCGGTGACGGCGCGCTGAACCGCGCTGCCGGTGGGGCGACGCGCCCCGGGCACCCTCACGCGATCCGGCCCGGGGGTTCTCGGAAACCTTCACCGCCCCACCCCGGTACGCCCTCAACTCCACGGGCATAGTGGGGAGTCGCGCGGGAGCACCGGCGCCGCACCCATGACATGCACACGCGGCGCCCAGCACCGGCAGCACCAGCACCACATTCGTACGCACAACGGGGGTCATCGCACCATGCGTTCCACACGTACGCCCGCATCGAGGCGCGGGCGGCGCACCGTCCTCGCCGCCACCGGGCTCGTCGCCGCCCTGGCACTCACCGCTACCGCCTGCAACGGCTCTGAGGACCCGGCGAGCGACAAGCCCGACGCCACCCGTTCTCAGGCCGCCGCGGACGGCGGCGGCAAGGTCGAGATCCCGGCCGATCTCGCGGGCAGGCTCAAGGAGCACGGGATCGACGTCGACCGATGGAAGGACGGCGGCTGGAAGGACTGGGACAAGGACAAGTGGCTCAGTGACGCCAAGGACTTCGTCAACCCGGTGATCGAGGGCCTCTGGAAGCCGGAGCGGATGCAGTCCGCCGAAGAGGCCGACAAGACGGTCACGACGAAGGACGCGTCGCCCGGCCAGGGTGTCAGCGACCCGGACCCGGCGCCTGTCCGGGCGCAGGCCGAGAAGACGCCGTACCACCGCAACGCGGCGCCGGTCGGCAAGGTCTTCTTCGACTCCCCCGACGGCCCGGCCGTCTGCTCCGGCACGGTCGTCAAGGACGTGAACCACCCGGGCAAGTCCAACCTGGTGTGGACGGCGGGCCACTGTGTGCACGCCGGCGGCAACGGCGGCTGGTACCGCAACATCGTCTTCGTCCCGGCCTACAACGACCTCGGCAAGTCCGAGGCTGAGCCGGGCAACGCGAACCAGAGCGAGATCGCCCCGTACGGCAACTGGTGGGCGAACTGGGCCTCGACCTCGAACCAGTGGATCCAGGGCGGTTCGGAGACCGGCGGCGACGGAGCCGCGTACGACTACGCCGTGCTGCATGTGAAGCCGGAGCAGGGCGCCAAGTCCCTGGAGGAGACGGTCGGCGCCGCGCTGGACGTGGACTTCTCCGCCCCGTCCGCGGCCGAGGCCCGCACGATGGGCGCCTGGGGCTACCCGGCCGCCCCGCCCTACAGCGGCTCGAAGATGTTCAAGTGCGTCGACGTGCCCGGCCGGTTCGCGCTCAGCGCGTCTCTGCCGACGATGTACCGCATCGGCTGCGACATGACGGGTGGTTCGTCCGGTGGCGGCTGGTTCCGGGTCCTGAACGGCAAGTCGGTGCTGGTCTCCAACACGTCGATCGGCCCAGCCGACAACACCTGGCTGGCCGGTCCGCAGCTGGGCCGGGACGCCGAGGCTCTCTACCAGAACATGAGCAAGACGTACGGCGGTCAGTGACCCGCACATGGTGAAGGCCCGCTCCCCGTGACGGGGGGCGGGCCTTCTCGCGTCGCACGGGACGCACGCTCAGGTCGGGCTCAGAGCGCGGGCGTCGGAACGTACGGCGTGAGCTCCGCCGCCAGCTCCTCGTGTACCCGCACCTTGAGCAGGGTGCCCTCCGGGGTGTGCTCCTCGGAGATCACTTCGCCCTCGTCGTGGGCACGGGCGACCAGGTTGCCGTGCGTGTACGGCACGAGCGCCTCGATCTCGACCGACGGGCGCGGCAGCTCGTTGTCGATGAGCGCGAGCAGTTCCTCGATGCCCAGGCCGGTGCGGGCCGAGACGGCGATGGACCGCTTCTCGACGCGCAGCAGCCGCTGGAGCGTCAGCGGGTCGGCCGCGTCGGCCTTGTTGATTACGACGATCTCGGACACGCCGGTGGCGCCGACGTCCCGGACCACCTCGCGCACGGCGGCCAGCTGCTCCTCCGGGAACGGGTGCGAACCGTCGACCACGTGCAGGATCAGGTCGGACTCGCCGACCTCTTCCATCGTGGAGCGGAACGCCTCGACCAGGTGGTGGGGCAGATGGCGCACGAACCCGACCGTGTCGGTCAGCGTGTACAGCCGTCCGCTCGGGGTCTCGGCCCGGCGCACGGTCGGGTCGAGGGTCGCGAACAGGGCGTTCTCGACCAGCACGCCCGCGCCCGTGAGGCGGTTGAGCAGCGAGGACTTGCCGGCGTTGGTGTAGCCCGCGATGGCCACGGACGGCACCTTGTGGCGCTTGCGCTCCTGGCGCTTGATCTCGCGGCCGGTCTTCATCTCCGCGATCTCCCGGCGCATCTTCGCCATCTTCTCGCGGATCCGGCGCCGGTCCGTCTCGATCTTGGTCTCACCGGGACCACGGGTGGCGAGGCCGCCGCCCTTGCCGCCGCCCATCTGCCGGGACAGCGACTGACCCCAGCCGCGCAGTCGCGGCAGCATGTACTGCATCTGCGCGAGAGCGACCTGCGCCTTGCCCTCTCGGGACTTGGCGTGCTGGGCGAAGATGTCCAGGATCAGGGCCGTCCGGTCGATGACCTTGACCTTGACGACGTCCTCGAGGTGGATCAGCTGGCCGGGGCTGAGCTCACCGTCGCAGATGACGGTGTCCGCGCCCGTCTCGACGACGATGTCGCGAAGTTCCTCGGCCTTGCCGGAACCGATGTAGGTGGCCGCGTCGGGCTTGTCGCGGCGCTGGGTGACTCCGTCGAGCACCAGCGCGCCGGCCGTCTCGGCGAGGGCGGCGAGCTCCGCGAGGGAGTTCTCCGCGTCCTGCACGGTTCCCGACGTCCAGACGCCGACGAGGACGACCCGCTCCAGGCGGAGCTGGCGGTACTCGACCTCGGTGACGTCCTCGAGCTCGGTGGAGAGGCCCCCGACACGGCGCAGCGCCGCGCGGTCGGAGCGGTCGAACTGATCGCCGTCCCGCTCTCCGTCGATCTCGTGGCTCCAGGCGACGTCCTCTTCCATCAGGGCATCGGCCCGAAGACCCTCGGGGTGGCTGTGCGCGAAGCGCTTGGAGTCCTGGGAAAAGGAAGAAGAGGAGGTCATTGGATCCTTACGTAGGTCGGAAACCGTTCACTGTCTGCAACGCACGGGCGGTCCGGGAGATTCCCGGCGTTCCGTGCCGCGCCGACCTGAAGATGGTCGCACGGCACGGGGCGTCTCGTCACCGTATTATGGGGCGGGCGTCATCGTCGGCCGGCCTGCTTCTCCGTGACCTTCGGCTCCTCCTCAAAGGCGTGCCTTCGGTTTCTCCCCAGGAGCCTTCGGCTTCACGGCCGCCTCCGGCTTCCAGTCCGGGTGCCCCGGCATCGGCGGGGTCTTCTCGCCGTACAGCCAGCCCTGGAAGAACCCGTCCAGGTCGCGCCCGGAGATCTCGGCGGCGAGCCGGACGAAGTCCTCCGTCGTGGCCGTGTCGTCCTGGTGGCGGCCGGCCCAGGCGCGTTCCAGGCGTTCGAAGGCCGGGCGGCCGATCTCCTGGCGCAGGGCGTACAGGACGAGCGCGGCGCCGTCGTAGACGTTGGGCCGGAAGATGCTGATCTTGCGGCCGGGGTCGGGTGCCTTGGGGGCGGCTGGCGGTCCGCCGGCGGCCCGCCAGCGGTCGGAGGCGCCGTAGGCGGCCTTCATCCTGTCCCGCATCGGCTTGTCGGCCTGCTCCTCGGCATACAGCGCCTCGTACCAGGTGGCGTGCCCTTCGTTGAGCCACAGGTCGGACCAGGTGCGAGGGCCGACGCTGTTGCCGAACCACTGGTGGGCCAGTTCATGGACCATGACCGCCTCGACGTACCACCGGGGGTAGGCGGGATCGGTGAAGAGTTCCCGTTCGAAGAGGGAGAGGGTCTGGGTCTCCAGTTCGAAGCCGGTGGAGGCGTCGGCCATGAGCAGGCCGTACGTCTCGAAGGGGTAGCGGCCGACCTTGCTCTCCATCCAGGCGATCTGGCCGGGGGTCTTCTCCAGCCAGGGTTCGAGCGCCTTGCGGTGCTCGGTCGGGACGACGTCCCGTAGGGGCAGCGCGTGCGGGCCGGTGCGGTGCAGCACCGTGGAGCGGCCGATGGAGACCTGGGTGAGTTCGGTGGCCATGGGGTGCTGGCTGCGGTAGGTCCAGGTCGTGGACCCGCCGGACTTCTCCACTCCGGCGGGCAGGCCGTTGGCTACGGCCGTGTGACCGTCGGGTGCAGTGACCCGGATGGTGAACATCGCCTTGTCGGAGGGGTGGTCGTTGCACGGGAAGACCAGGTGCGCGGCGTCGGCCTGGTTGGCCATGGCGAGGCCGTCCGCGGTGCGCACCCAGCCGCCCTCGCGGTCCTTGACGGGCACGGGATCACTGGTGTGCCGCACGGTGATCCGCATCCAGTTGCCGTCCGACACGGAGTTCTCGGGTGTGATCACCAGGTCCTCGCCGGCGGTGCGGAACTCGGCGGGGTCGCCGTCGACCTCGACCGACTCGACCGTGCCGTGGGCGAAGTCCAGGTTGACGCGGTCCAGGTCCGCGGTCGTCCAGGCGTCGATGGTGGTGACGGCCCGCAGCGGTTCGCTGTTGTTGCCCGGATAGGTGAACGAGAGGTCGTACGACGCCACGTCGTAACCCGGGTTGCCGAGGTACGGGAAGAGCCGGTCGCCGACGCCGAGCGGGACGACGGGGGCGCTCGCGGCGATAAGGCAGACGGAGATCGCCGAGGTGAGCAGGGCGGCGGCGGTCCGGCGCCGCCGGGTGGGGGTGGTGGCCTGGCTGTGGGGGGTCAGGAGCATGCCCCACGGCTATCAGCGCGCGGGGGAGCGGCGGGGACGGCGCGCTCTCGTCCCACCCGAACCGGGGACCGGGGCCTGCGCCGGGTGCCGTCCCGGCCACCCGGGAGGCCGCGCCGGGACCGGGACCGCCCCGGACGGCATCCCCACGCGCCCGGTGAGCCGCTGAACCCCGCAAGGCCGTGCGCGGGCCATGGCCGGTCAGCCGCCCTGGGGCTGCGGCTGGGCCCGGCTGACGTCGTACACCCCGGCCACATTGCGCATCGCACGCATCAGGGCGGGCAGGTGGCCGGCATCCGGAAGCTGCACGGTGTAGGTGTGCCGCACCTGCTGCTGAGTCGGAGGCTCGACGGTCGCCGAGACGATCTCGGCGCCCTCGGAGGCCATGGCCTCGGTGAGGTCGGCCAGCAGATGGGGACGGACGAACGATTCGGCGACCAGCGTGACCCGGCACTCGGCGGACTCCCCCCAGCGCACCCCGACCTCCGCACGCCCCCCGTCCTTCATGCGCGCCACCGCGGCGCACTCCACGCGGTGCACGGTGACCGCTCCTCCGCGTACCGCGAAGCCGGTGATCTCGTCGGGCGGGACGGGCGTGCAGCAGCGGGCGAGCCGGACGGCCGCACCGGGCAGGTCGGCGAGGACGTGGCCGGTGCCGGGGCGCTCGACGGGCTGCTCCGGGGCCGCGTCCGGGTCGGGTACGCCGACGGGCCGCGGGGCCGTCCGGTCCTCGGCGATCCGCGTCTCGCTCTGCTGGGACTCCGCCTGCGCCGGATGGGCGGTCAGCCACCGCTGGATGGCGATCCGGGCCGCGGGCGTGTGGGCGTGCTCCAGCCACTCGCGGGAAGGCTCCGAGGCCGGATCCTGGCCCATGAGGAGCTGGACGGTGTCGCCGTCCCTCAGGACGGTGCTCAGCGTGGCCAGGCGGCCGTTCACCCGGGCCCCGATGCAGGCGTGCGCGTCCTCGCCGTACTGCGCGTACGCGGCGTCCACGCAGGTCGCCCCCTCGGGCAGGCCGAGGGTGCCACCATCGGGCCGGAAGACGGTGATCTCGCGGTCCTGGGCGAGGTCCTCGCGCAGGGTCGACCAGAAGTGGTCGGGATCGGGTGCCGCCTCCTGCCAGTCGAGGAGCCGGGAGAGCCAGCCGGGGCGGGTGGGGTCGACGCGCTCACCGTCGGCCGGGTCCTCGGGGGCCGGTGCGTACGGGTTGCCGAGGGCGACGACACCGGCCTCGGCGACCTTGTGCATCTGGTGCGTACGGATCAGGACCTCGACGACCTGGCCGTCCTCGCGCGCCACGGCCGTGTGCAGCGACTGGTACAGGTTGAACTTCGGTACGGCGATGAAGTCCTTGAACTCCGAGACCACCGGCTTCATACAGGTGTGCAGTTCGCCCAGGACGCCGTAGCAGTCGGCGTCCTCGTTCACCAGCACCAGGACGCGGCCGAAATCGGAGCCGCGCAGACGGCCGCGTTTGCGGGAGACGCGGTGCACCGAGACGAAGTGGCGGGGCCGGATGAGGACTTCGGCCCCGATGTCCGCCTCGCGCAGCACACCGCGCACCTCGTCGGCGACCTCGGCGAGCGGGTCGTCCGCACGGGCCGCGTTGCGGACGATCAACTCCCTGGTGTGCGCGTACTCCTCGGGGTGCAGGATCGCGAAGACCAGGTCTTCCAGTTCGGTCTTGA
This sequence comes from Streptomyces sp. NPDC006265, assembly GCF_040613555.1. Taxonomy (NCBI): domain Bacteria; kingdom Bacillati; phylum Actinomycetota; class Actinomycetes; order Kitasatosporales; family Streptomycetaceae; genus Streptomyces; species Streptomyces sp. NPDC006265. Next base: position 1,217 of record NZ_JBEXSH010000016.1, on the reverse strand, counting down.
GCGCCTGGACGCCGAGCCGTTCGGCGAGCGGGATGAGCACATCACGTGTCACCTTGGCGATGCGCTCCTGCTTCTCGGGGCGCATGACGCCGAGGGTGCGCATGTTGTGCAGCCGGTCGGCGAGCTTGATCGACATGACACGGACGTCGTTGCCGGTGGCGACGAGCATCTTGCGGAAGGTCTCCGGTTCGGCGGCGGCGCCGTAGTCGACCTTCTCCAGTTTGGTGACGCCGTCGACGAGGTAACGGACCTCCTCACCGAACTGGTCGCGGACCTGGTCGAGCGTCACGTCCGTGTCCTCGACGGTGTCGTGCAGCAGGGACGCGGTCAACGTCGTGGTCTCGGCACCGAGTTCGGCGAGGATCAGGGTCACCGCGAGCGGGTGCGTGATGTACGGCTCGCCGCTCTTGCGCATCTGGCCTCGGTGCGAGGACTCGGCCAGGACGTAGGCGTGGCGCAGGGGTTCGAGGTCCGCGTCGGGGTGGTGGGCGCGGTGGGCCTCGACGACATGGCTGATGGCGTCGGGCAGCCGGCCGCGGGCTGCGGGGCCCAGCAGCGCCGCGCGGCCGAGGCGGCGCAGGTCGATCCGGGGGCGGGCCTTTCTGCGGGGGGCTGTCGGTGTCACCGCTCCTGACACCGCGCCCGGCATCGGGCCTGGGGTCACGGAATTCGTGGCCTCCGCACTCATGGGCACCTCCGGCTGCCTCAACCGGCGGACGGGGTGCCCCAGAGCGGACACGCTCAGGGGGCGGCTTCGGTCCCCCGTCCGGGCCGGTGCTTGATGCTACCGAGCCCACCACGCCCGACCGACCGCCTCTCGCCGAGCGTGAAACTGATCACCCATTCGAGGGACGAATGTGAGGTTTGTACCCCCCTCCGCTGCCACTCTTGCGACGCGATTCCCGCCAAGTGGCCGGATACCAACGGTGGTTTCGGGTCGGGCGGCCGAAGCTGCGCGGATGTTTCAGGACGACCGGCTCCCGCTCACGCGGACGTGACGGTTTCCAGCCAGTCCGCGTCGATCTCGCCCTCGGCCACGATCACGGCCGGGCCGGTCATCTCGATCTCACCGTCGGGCCGCTCGGTGATCACCAGTGTGCCGCCGGGGACGTCCAGTCCCAGTGGGGCCAAGGCCGAGAAGCGCCTCGCCGAGATCGAGCACCGCGCCGAGCAGCTGCGCCTGGAGGCCGAGAAGCTGCGCACGGACGCCGAGCGCC
>NZ_JBEXSH010000015.1:0-29074 GCF_040613555.1 Streptomyces sp. NPDC006265 | reverse complement strand
GGTCCGTCGGCCGGTCCGTCGGGCTCGGACGGGTGAGAAGTGGTCGTACTCATGCGTGCCTCCAGCCTCCGCGCCAGATGCGTCACAACAGTGGTCGGTGAGGGACCGCCCGGAGGGGCCGAGGGCGGACCGAGGGGGCTACGAGAAGAGGCGCCGCCAGGTCTCCGGGCCCGGATAGCCGTCCGCCGCGCCGCCCCGCCAGCCCTGGGTGCGCTGGAAGGCCTCGACGGCGCGCCGGTCCGCCTCGCTCCAGACCGGCCCCGGCCCTACCCGGTAGAACCTGCCGAACCCCTTTCGTACGAGCTGCTTGCCCAGCTGGGTGACGTAGGTGTTGTTCGCGCCGGGGCGGAACGTCGCCCGCCCCGGGTAGCCGGGGACTCCGTGGGAGGCGGGCGGCGGGCCGACCGCCCCGTTCTTCACGTCCTTTCCCTTACCGGTGACCAGCAGCTCCCAGGTGTGCGGGCCGGGCAGTCCGTCGGCCTCCGCGCCCGTCCAGCCCTGCGCCCTCTGGAACGCCCGGGTCGCCAGCCGGTCGGCGTCGGTCCAGCGCGGACCCGGGCCCGACGCGTACGAGCCGCCGGCCCCGCGCGCGACGAGCATCCGGCCGAGCTGCGTGACGTACTTGTTGTTCGCGCCGGGGCCGAAATACGCCGCTCCCGGGTACGGCGTGGCGGCCGGGGCGCCCGGCTGACCGCCGGCCTTCCCGGAGACCGGTTTCTCCGGGGTGACGCCCTTGTAGCGGTAGGGCACGTACCGGTCGGAGTTGTGCCAGTAGGCGTACGGGGTCGACTGCCGGCTGGTGTGCGGGCGGGTCTGTTCGTAGGCGGTGTAGGAGGTGTGCGAGGCGTCCGTCCAGCCGCCGAAAATGGTGACGTGCGAGCCTTGCTCGGGGTCGGCCGCATTGTGGAACAGCAGAATGTCGCCCAGCTGGAGTTCCTCCTTGGAAATCTTCTCCCCGTACTGCGCGAGGCTGCCCGTCCATTCGTTTCCGGGCAGCTTCCAGGCCATCGAGACATAGCCGGAGCAGTCCTGCCGGTAACCGTCGGACCAATAGGCACTCATGCTGTACGGCACCTTCGCGGCGACCCAGGTCTTGGCCCGGTTGATGATCTCCGTGCGGGTGATGGCGGTGGGCTTGGGGGCGACGGCGGGCGTCGCCGGACGGACTCCGGGGCCGTGCAGCGGGGCCGTCACGCCCTGGGGGGTGTCGGGCTCGTCAGCTGCGGGGATGCCCGGGCGGTGGGGTGCGTGCGGGGCGGTGGCGGCCGGGACGGCTTGGCCCGCGCCGAGTGCGGCCGAGGCCATGGCGGCCAGGCCGAGCGCCCGGTGCGCGGCCGGGTGGGCACCTGCGCGGCCCACCCAGGAATGCGGCAGGGCGCGGCGCCAGTGGACGCAGCCGGGGCAGTCGCAGTCGCTCGCGGGGTCGATTTCCTCGAATACCGGAGACTCCATGCGATTCCCCTCACACTTCCGGCGGAAATTGCGGCGCCCGTGCACCGGAGGGCGCGCGTCGTCAGTTTCGCAACTGTCTTCCGCACGCGCATGCTGACGGTCCGAATGATGTACACCGCCGCCCTATGGGGCCCCTCCCGGGCCCGGGCTCGTGGTCCGGAGCACCTCCGGACGTCCTGTAGAGTTACGACGTCAGTCGGCGCCGCTAGCTCAGTTGGTTAGAGCAGCTGACTCTTAATCAGCGGGTCCGGGGTTCGAGTCCCTGGCGGCGCACCGACCGGAAGGCCTCTCGCGGAGCGAGGGGCCTTCTTGCGTACCCGCGGAAATCCGGCTCCCCTCTCCTTTGCCCGGCTGAACCCCTCTCTGGCCGGAACCCGGCCCACCGCGCGATTGGCCGGATACCCTCTCGCCATGGCAGCGCGTGACCTACAGGAGCGGATCAAGAAGCTCATCATCGACCGCCGGCTGGCCTCCGGGGCCCCGCTGCCGACCGAGCCCGAGCTGATGGAGTACCTCGGCGCGAGCCGGAACTCGGTGCGGGAGGCGTTGAAGGCGCTCCAGGCGATGGGCATCGTGGAGATCCGGCACGGTTTCGGCACCTACGTCGGCCCGATGTCCCTGGCCCCGATGATCGAGGGCCTCGCCTTCCGCACGGTCGCCGGGCACTACCGGGGCGAGGACTCCCTGCTCCAGCTGCTGGAGCTGAGGGAGGCGGTGGAGACGGGGCTCGTGTCCCGGCTCGCCGGCCGGATGGCGGAAGCGGACCTCGTTGAACTGGACGCACTCGTCGGCCGTATGGAAGAGCAGGCCGCGCAGGGAACCGGCCTCGCCGAGACCGACCGGACCTTCCACGCCACCCTCTACCGAGGGCTGGACAACGTGCTGCTGTGCGAGGTCCTGGAGGCGTTCTGGGACGCCTTCCACCGGGTCCGCACGGACCTCGGGGGCGAGCCGCAGGACCCGAAGGTGACCTGTCGGCAGCACCGGGAGATCCTCGACGCGGTGCGCTCCGGGGACTCGATGCGGGCGGAGGAGGCCATAAGGGAGCACTTCGGCAACATCCGCGCCCGCCTGTCCACAACGGCTCCACAGGGCCCCCACACCCGCCACAATGAACGCGTTTGACCGGTAACCACCGTGTTTCGCATCTTGCGATCATGATGAACGCCGTAGAACCCTGGTTTCTGGTTTTACAAGGTGCTGCGTGTTCGCGGCAGTTGGGGGGATTCGGAACCGGTTGCGGCGTGGGCGGGGATAGGGGCCCCGTTCATGAACCGATGCCAAGGGGGGCATCATGCAACCGGAAGGTCGCGTTGCCGTGTCTATAGGGTGTGGATGACGTGGTGACTGCGATCCACCACTGATACGTCTGTGAAGGTCGAGGGGGACCTGGGGCAGACGGTAAGAAGCTACGAAACACGCGGCTGTCCGCGTGTGGGGGGATAACTCATGACGTCGAGGCCCACGGGTGCCCGGCAGGACCACGACCCGTCCCAAACCACCCAGCTCAGGGTGCCGGCCCACCGGATGAGCACCACGGGGACATTCCGGCGGATCAAGAAAACGCTGCCGAGATACGACTACGAGCACTACAGCCGGCTCGCGGGTCCCCTCACTCAGCCGGATCCGAACAAGCCGTACAAGGTGCAGTACCGCTCGCTCATCTCGCAGGAACCGCACCGCATCCGCGTCGCCCTGATGCTGGCCGCCGCCCCGGTGCTGTCCCTGGTGCTGCTGTTCTGGCTGCTCCAGCCCGAGCACTGGACCGAGCGCGACTACCCGGCCTTCGACTGGCTGCCCGCGCTCGACATGGTCATGCTCGTCTCGATCGGCCTGATCGAGTTCTTCCGCTGCATGAACGTGCTGTCCAACGCACACGCCACGCTGGTGGCCCGCGACCCGATCCCGGTGGTGCCCGAGACCGGCACCAGAGTGGCGTTCCTCACCTCCTTCGTGCCCGGCAAGGAGCCGCTGGAGATGGTGACGAAGACCCTGGAGGCGGCCGTCAGGATCCGTCACCGGGGCCTGATGCACGTGTGGCTGCTCGACGAGGGCGACGACCCCGACGTGAAGGCGGTCTGCGAGCGTCTCGGCGTGCACCACTTCTCCCGCAAGGGCGTCGCGAAGTGGAACCAGGCCAAGGGCCCGCACCGCGCCAAGACCAAGCACGGCAACTACAACGCCTGGCTCGAGGCGCACGGCGACGACTACGACTTCTTCGCCTCGGTCGACACCGACCACGTGCCGCTGCCCAACTACCTGGAGCGGATGCTCGGCTTCTTCCGCGACCCGGACGTCGGCTTCGTCATCGGCCCGCAGGTCTACGGCAACTACGACAACCCCATCACCAAGGCCGCCGAGTCGCAGCAGTTCCTCTTCCACGCGCTGATCCAGCGCGCCGGCAACCGCTACGGCTCCCCGATGTTCGTCGGCACCTCCAACGCCGTGCGCATCAAGGCGCTGAAGCAGATCGGCGGTCTGTACGACTCGATCACCGAGGACATGGCGACCGGCTTCGAGATGCACCGCCACAAGAACCCGGCGACGGGGAAGAAGTGGCGCTCGGTGTACACGCCGGACGTGCTCGCGGTCGGTGAGGGCCCCAGTGCCTGGACGGACTTCTTCACCCAGCAGATGCGCTGGTCTCGAGGGACGTACGAAACGATCATCGGGCAGTACTGGAAGGGCTGGTACTCGCTGCCGCCGAGCAAGCTCTTCAACTACACGATGATGATCATCTTCTACCCGATGTCGGCCCTCAACTGGATCCTGGCGGCGCTGAGCTGCTGCCTGTTCCTGGGCCTGGGCGCCTCGGGTGTGAACATCGATCCGGCGGTCTGGCTGATGCTCTACGGCAACGCCTCCGCCCTGCAGATCGGCCTGTACGTCTGGAACCGCCGGCACAACGTCTCGCCGCACGAGCCGGAGGGCTCCGGCGGTGTGGCCGGCATGGTGATGTCCGCGCTGTCGGCGCCGCTGTACGCGAAGGCGCTGATCGACTCCATGCTGCGGCGCAAGAGCAAGTTCGTGGTCACGCCCAAGGGCGACTCGGCGAGCCCGGACCGCTGGTTCGGCACGTTCCGCTACCACTGGTACTTCATCGCGATCTTCGGCGCCTCGATCACCGCCGGCTTCGTCTTCGGCCACTCCCACCCCGCGATGATCATCTGGGCGACGTTCGCGCTGCTGATCACCGCCTCGCCGGTGTTCGCCTGGCGCTGGCAGCTGCGGCAGGACGCGAAGAAGCCCGCAGCCCATGCCGCGGACCAGCCGCAGGACCCTGCGGGAGCACCCCGGACCCAGCCGCTGCCCATCCCGCAGCAGCCGTCGGGGCACACCCCGCAGCAGAAGCCCACGTGGGCCGCGACCCCGGGCGCACACGGGGAGGTCGGAGGATCCGACCAGACCATGCAGATCGCCCTTGGTGGACTTGGGGGACGTAAGGAATGAACGACCGTGCAGGCCGTCGCCGGGCCCGTCGACTCGCGATCGGTACGGCGGTGGTACTCGCGCTGGCCGGGATGAACGGGCCGTGGCTCTACCGCTTCAGCACCGAGAAATACCACCAGTACAAGATCAACAAGCCGGAGTACAAGGCCGCGAACGGCAAGTGGGAGATCGTCGACTTCCCCGAGGAGTACCGGCAGAACACCATCCACGCGGCGCTGCTGCGCACCGGCAAGGTGCTGCTCGTCGCGGGGTCGGGCAACAACCAGGACAACTTCGACGCGAAGAAGTTCGACACCCGGATCTGGGACCCGCTCAAGGGCACCATCAAGAAGGTCCCCACACCGGCCGACCTGTTCTGCACCGGCCACACCCAGCTCGCCAACGGCAATCTGCTGATCGCGGGCGGCACCAAGCGCTACGAGAAGCTCCAGGGTGACGTCAAGAAGGCCGGCGGCCTGATGATCGTCCACAACGAGAACCCGGACGCGCCGATCACCCTGCCCGCGGGCACCACGTTCACCGGCAAGAAGAACGGCAAGACCTTCGTCTCCAAGGACCCGGTGCTCGTGCCGCGCGCCAAGAAGGTCTTCGACAAGGCGACCGGCAAGTTCCTGCGCAACGACCCCGGTCTCGGCCGGATCTACGTCGAGGCGCAGAAGCAGGGCAAGAAGCACGAGACGGGCACGCAGGACAACTACCGCGTGCACGGCCTGAAGGGTTCCGACGCCAAGAACACCTACGGCATCGCGCAGAAGCTCGCCCTCGACAAGAAGGACTTCCAGGGCATCCGGGACGCCTTCGAGTTCGATCCCGTAGCCGAGAGGTACATCAAGGTCGACCCGATGAAGGAGGCCCGCTGGTACCCGACGCTCACCACCCTGAGCGACGGGAAGGTCCTCAGCGTCTCCGGCCTCGACGACATCGGCCAGCTGGTCCCGGGCAAGAACGAGGTCTTCGACCCGAAGACCAAGAAGTGGACCTACACCGGCAAGGTCCGGCAGTTCCCGACCTACCCGGCGCTGTTCCTCATGCAGAACGGCAAGATCTTCTACTCGGGGTCCAACGCGGGCTACGGGCCGGACAACGTGGGCCGTGAGCCGGGCGTGTGGGACGTCGACACCAACAAGTTCTCGAAGATCCCGGGCCTGAGCGACCCCACGCTGATGGAGACGTCCGGCACGGTGCTGCTGCCTCCGGCGCAGGACGAGAAGTACATGGTGGTCGGGGGCGGCGGCGTCGGCGAGTCCGAGGAGTCCAGCGAGAAGACCCGGATCGTCGATCTGAAGAAGGCGGACCCGCGCTTCGTGGACGGCCCGTCCCTGGAGAAGGGCACCCGCTATCCGCAGTCCTCCGTCCTGCCCGACGACAGCGTGCTGATCTCGGGCGGCTCGGAGGACTACCGGGGCCGCAGCGACTCCAACATCCTCCAGGCGCGGCTCTACGACACGGAGAAGAACGAGCTCAAGCGCGTCGCCGACCCGCTCGTGGGCCGCAACTACCACTCCGGGTCGATCCTGCTGCCCGACGGCCGCGTGATGTTCTTCGGCTCCGACTCGCTCTACGCCGACAAGGCCAACACCAAGCCGGGCGAGTTCGAACAGCGCATCGAGATCTACACGCCGCCCTATCTCTACGGCGACGGGGACCGGCCCTCGCTGTCGGGCGGGCCGCAGACCATCGAGCGCGGCGGGACGGGGACCTTCACCTCGTCGGACGCGGCGAGGGTCAAGAAGGTCCGGCTGATGCGCCCGAGCGCCTCCACGCACGTCACGGACATCGACCAGCGGTCGATCGCCCTGGACTTCAAGGCGTCCGGTGACAAGCTGACGGTGACCGTGCCGGAGAACCGGAATCTGGTCCAGGCGGGCTGGTACATGATGTTCGTGACGGACGCCGACGGGACCCCGAGCAAGGCGCAGTGGGTCAAGGTGCCGTAGAAGCGGACGACAAGGGGCGCTCTCCGTGAGGAGAGCGCCCCTTTCGTATGCTCCGCTCCGCTTCTGCGGGCCGGTCGGTCAGCCGGTGGCCTTCGCCAGCTTCAGGGCGTAGTCCGCCCACCACCGGCCCGCCTTCGGGCCGCCCTTGCACTCGCCGTCCGACTCGCCCGGCCGCTTCACCCACAGGTAGGCGTCGACCAGCGGGTCCGCCGTCTTCGTCGTCGGGGTCTCGCCCAGCGAGCGGCCCGGCGGGTTGCACCAGCGCTCTTCGGGGTTGCCGTCGCCGTAGGGGCCCTTGCCGTTGCGGCTGGTGTCGATGACGAAGTGCTTGCCGCCCACCTTGGCGGAGAGCTGCTTGCCGTAGGCGATGGAGTCCTTGGTGGAGTAGAAGTTGGAGACGTTGACCGAGAAGCCGTCGGCCTGTGCGATGCCCGCGCGGTTCAGGGACTCGAAGATCTGGTCGGGGTGCTGCCAGCCGGCGTTGCCCGCGTCCAGGTAGACCTTCGTGTTCTTCAGGGACTTCAGCTTGGCGACGGCACCCTTGAGGAGGTCGTAACGCTCCTCGTGGAACTGCTCCGGAGTGCAGCCGTCGACCAGGTGCAGCAGGGCGTCCGGCTCCAGGACGACCGTGGCGGCCCGGTCGCCGATGCCCGCGGCGACGCCGTCGAGCCAGTCGCGGTAGGCGTTGCCGTCGGCGGCGCCGCCCTGCGAGTACTGGCCGCAGTCGCGGTGCGGGATGTTGTAGAGGACGAACAGGGCCGTACGGCCGGCCTTGTCGGCGGCCTCGGTGAAGCCCCGCGTCTGCTCCTGCGGGTTGTCCGGTCCGACCCACTCGGCGACCGGCTGCTCGGCGATCTTGCGGATCTGCTCGGCGTCCTGCTTCTTGCCGGACTTCTCCAGGGCGGCGACCTGCCGCGCCGCCGTCCCATCCGGATTGACCCAGAAGGGGGCCTTTTCCGTGGGCTGTTGGGTGATCCCGGCGCCCGCGTCGGCACCCTTGTCCGATCCGTCTCCTCCGTCGGAGGAGGAACACCCCGTCACCAGCAGTGCCGCCCCCAGCACCACTGCGGACATCCGCCTCCCGGCGAACGCCCCGGCCCCCCTGCTGCCGTACATCCAACTCCCCCTTGGGTGCAGCGTTCCAAGTCTCAATCCTGACATACGTCCCGCGACGCCCACATGACGAACCCCACCTGCGGATGACGCAGCGCCACCGTACCGGGACTCGGCGTCATCCAGCCTCTGGGGCGGGATGCCCCTTTGGTTCCAGAGTCATCTCAGCACGTGCCCGGCCTCCGGCCGGAGATTCACCCACCGTGACTCCGGTGGCCTTCCGCGCAACTCGCCGGGTCACTCCCGCGTCCGGGCTTCAGAGGCCGGTTCCCGTCAGGTACGCCGAGACGACCACGTTCGCCGTGTAGCTGCGGGTCGTGCGGTCGAAGCTGCCGCCGCAGGTGACCAGCCGCAGTTCGGCCCGCCCCGACTCGCGCGGCCCGTACGCCTGGTGGGCGTCGAAGCGGTCGCGGGTGAGGACCTGGACGGACTCGACGGTGAACTCGGCGACCTTGGCGTCGGCCCGGATCACCCGGATCGTCTGACCCGGCCGCATGGCACTGACCTTGTAGAACACGGCGGGCCGGGTGTCGGTGTCGACGTGACCGACCATCAGCGCGGTACCGGGCGCCCCGGGCGCGACCCCGCCGGAGTACCAGCCGACCACGTCCGGCTGGTCGTACGGCGGCGGATCGGGCGCCCCGCGTGGGTCGAGACCGCGTGCCACCACCGGGGCCTGGACGCCGAGCCCGGGGATGTCGACGCGCTGCGGCAGCGCGTCGCCCAGCGGACGGTGCTCGGGCGGCAGCTTGATGTCCGGGGGCCGTCCGGCCGCAGCCATGTCGCCCGTGGTGGGGGCGGAGATGCCGTGCCGCATCTCGGTGACCTCGCGGCCCCACAGCCACAGCCCGAGCAGCAGCACGACCCAGGCCAGGCCGGCCAGCAGCCGGCCGGTGCCCGAGAAGCGTCTCTGTACGTGTTCGTGATCCTGCATGGTCAGTCCGTTCCGCGGCCCCGGCGGAGACCGCGCAACGCGACGACCACCGCGGCCACCCCCGCGAGTACCAGCCCGGTCACCCACTGCGCGGTACCGGGACCGGCGCCGCGCTCCTCGGCGGCGACGAGCTCGGCGGCACCGCCACCACCCGCCTGGACGGGGGCGACGGGTGAGGCCCAGGCGCTGGGCCGGTGCGAGAGGGACGGCTCCCCGTCGACGCCGGGAGCGGACGGCTTGCCGCCACCGCCGTCGGGTGCGGGCAGCCGGCCGCTATCGCCGGCGGCGTCGGGTGCGGGCAGTCGGCCGCCCAGGCGGGGTGCGGGCGGCTGGCCGGCGGCCCCGGGCACGGGCACGGGGAGTGGTGCTGTCTCGTGCGCCGTCTCGTGTGCGGGGAGCGGCGCGGACCCGGACCGCCGCGCCTCGCCGTCCCGGACGGTGAGCGTGCCGGTCTGTCGCGTGGCACCGCAGGTGACCCGCACGGCGTACGAACCCGCCTCGGCCGTGGAGCGGACGCGGCTCTCGCCGGTGAGTTCGCGTGCGCCGGTGACGGTGAGCCGGGCGTCCGCGACGAACGCCGCCGAGGCGGCGACGGCCGTCCGCTGCGCGCAGCCGGTGACGCGGAGTGTGATGTCGCTGCCGGGGGCGGGGGCCGCCGGGGTCACCGAGACGCGCCCGGCGTCCGCCGCGTGCGCCACCGGGGCGAGGGCGACGACGGCCAGGACACTCGTACAGACAGTGACTCTCAGGGAACCCATCGTGAACCTCCAGATGCCTGGAGCCTCCCCCGCGCGATGGGCCACCGCATCCTCAGGAGGCGGCGGCTGCTCCGGACGGGTGAGGACGGGTTTGACGGCGGGTCCGGGGGTTCGCCCCCCGTCCGCCGCCGCCCGGGGTTCAGACCCGGTCGACGAGGTCCGCGATCGAGTCCACGACCTGTGAGGGCCGGTACGGGAAGTCCTCGACCTGCTCGGGCCGGGTCAGGCCGGTGAGCACCAGGAACGTCTGCATCCCGGCCTCCATGCCGGCCAGCACGTCGGTGTCCATGCGGTCGCCGATCATCGCGCTGGTCTCGGAGTGGGCCCCGATGGCGTTCAGCCCGGTCCGCATCATCAGCGGGTTCGGCTTGCCCGCGAAGTACGGCTTCTTGGCGGTCGCCTGGGTGATGAGCGCGGCCACCGCGCCGGTCGCGGGCAGCGGGCCCTCGGTGGAGGGGCCCGTCTCGTCGGGGTTGGTGCAGATGAACCGGGCGCCGCCGAGGATGAGCCGCACCGCCTTCGTCATGGCCTCGAAGGAGTACGTGCGGGTCTCGCCGAGGACGACGTAGTCCGGCTCGTGGTCGGTCAGGATGTAGCCGATGTCGTGCAGAGCGGTGGTCAGCCCGGCCTCGCCGATGACGTACGCCGAGCCGCCCGGCCGCTGATCGTCGAGGAACTGGGCGGTGGCCAGGGCCGAGGTCCAGATGCTCTCGATCGGCACCTCCAGGCCCATGCGGCGCAGTCGGGCGTGCAGGTCGCGCGGGGTGTACATCGAGTTGTTGGTGAGGACCAGGAAGGGCTTCCCGGACTCGCGCAGCTTCTTCAGGAAGGCGTCGGCGCCGGGGATCGGCACGCCCTCGTGGATGAGCACACCGTCCATGTCGGTGAGCCACGACTCGATGGGCTTGCGGTCTGCCATGTGCGGGATCTCCTGCCGTACGCGGTCCTGCGTGCGACCCAGCCTAGACAGTGGCGGGATCTTGCGGAATGGCCCGTGTGCGGCGTCCCGACTGGCGGGACGGTCTGCTCAGCGACGGCGGCGTGCGACGAGCAGCACCCCGCCGCCGGTGAGCAGCAGGGCCGCGGCCGCCGCGGCGACCTGGGTGCCGGTGCCGGTGCGGGCCAGTTCCTCCGCGAAGGGGAACCGGTCCTCGCGGGGCGGGACGGAGGCGTCGGAGTCCGGCCGGGGTTCCGTCCCCGTGTCGGGCTCGGTGCCGGTGCCGGTGTCGGTGCCGGGGTCCGTCCCGACCTCCTCGGCGTCGATCCCGAACCGGTAGTCGTTCGACTGCCCGACCCAGTCGCCGTCGTCGTCGTGCCGTTGCACCACCGCGGCGTTGGCCGTGACGACGTTGGGCACGGCGTCCAAGGTGAGCATGAGCCGCACCTTCACGGTGACGGTTCCGCCCGGCTCGACGGTGAACCCGGCGAACTCGTCCTCCTCGTCGGCGAACGCCCCGACGAGTTCGTCCTCGCCGGTCTTCTCGAACCGCACGTCGTGGGCCCGCGCCCCCTCGAAGAACTCGAGGCGCGGCTGGGAGGGTTCCAGGGCCCGCTTGTCGTCGATGAGCACGACGACAGGGTGGATCCCGGTGCAGGTCCGGTCGGTCGTGTTGGTCAGGTCGACGTACCAGGTACCGAACCCGCCCCCCGCCGTGTAGGTGTCCGGCCCGCCGTGGATGCGGGTGGTGAGCGGGAAGGTGTGGTCGTCGGGCGCGGCACAGGAGGGCGCCGGGGCGTCCGCGTGCGCCGGGTGGGCACCGGGGAGCAGGGCGGCGGCCGCCGCTGCCGCCGCCAGGCAGAGATGAGCAGGCGTGCAGAGTCGCATGATGATGTGCCATTCCGGGCGGCGGGGATCGCGAGACGACTCCGACGCGAACGGCCCCCGAACGGCGGCGCGGATCCACCCGGTCGGCGGACAGACCGTGGCGACGGCCCAGGGCTTTCGCGCGCCGGAGGTCCAGGCCCGCGAGGGCGACGGCGGCGGCGTTGAGGACGGCGGCAACGACGGCGGTGAGGACGGCGTGGAGCACCGGCAGCGGGGCGAAGCCGCGGAGGCTCTTGTGCCCGGCCCGCGTCCCGACTCGGCCATCACCACGCCCGCAAACTGGCTGAGGTGCGCACCTTCCGCCCCACCTCAGCCATCACCACGCCCGCACATCAGCTGAACCGCGCACCAGCTCGGCGCTCAAGCACCTCCGCGCCCGAACACCGGCCCCAGCACCAGCTGCGCCGCCCCCACCGCCACGGCCCCGTCACCGCCGGTCGCGACGCGCACCGGCACCGCGTCCTGGCCCGTTCGCCGGGACCGGGCCTCCAGTACCGCGCCGACCCCCGCCGTGAAGGCCTCCGGCGCCGCGGCCACCGTGCGGCCGCCCAGCAGGACGACGTCGATGTCGAGCAGCCCCACGAGGTTCGCCGCCCCGGCTCCCAGCACCCGGGCCGCCTCGTCCAGATCGCCGCGCGCCACCGCGGCGAGGCACAGGGCCTCGACGCAGCCCCGGTTCCCGCAGGTGCAGGGCGGGCCGTCGAGCTGGATGACCTGGTGGCCGAACTCCCCGGCCCCGGTCCTGGCCCCGCGGTGCACGCTGCCGCCGATGACCAGCCCGGCCCCCAGTCCCGTGCCGAGGTGCAGGTAGGCGAAGGAGCCGCCCTCGCCCCCGGCGGCCAGGCCCAGCGCCGCGGCGTTGGTGTCCTTGTCGACCGCGACCGGCACCCCGAGCCGCTTCGCCAGCGCCTTGCGCAGCGGGAAGCCGTCCCACTCGGGGAATCCGGTCACCCGGTGCAGCACGCCCCGGGCATGATCGAGCGGCCCGGGCAACGCGACGCCCACCCCCAGCAGGACCGGATCGAGCCCGGCCAGTCCCGGCCGCGGGGCATCGGCAACCCCGGCAACTCCCGCCCGGAAGCCCTCGTCAGGCCCGGCCGGTCCCGGCCGTGCGTCCCTGTCGAGCCCGGCCGACCCCAACCGCGAGTCCCCGTCAAACCCGGCCGACCCCAACCGCGAGTCCCCGTCAAACCCGGCCGACCCCAACCGCGAGCCCCCACCAAGCCCGGCCGACCCCGACTGCGCACTCCCGTCAGGCTCGGCCTCCCCAGGCCGCAAGCCCCCGTCAAACCCAGCCAACCCCGGCCGCAAACCCCCACCAAGCCCAGCCGACCCCGACCGCAACTTCCCCTCAAGCCCAGCCGGCAGCACCCCTGCCACCGCCGCCCGCACCGCTTCCAGCACGGCCTCCGCCCCCGCCCCCAGATCCAGCGCGGCCCGGCGTTCCCCCACCACGGTCCCTCGCAGATCCACGAGCACGACCCGTACCTCGTCCCGGTCCAGATGGACCCCGACCGCGTGCCCGGCCTCCGGCACCAGCCGCAGCACCGTGCGCGGCTTGCCCCCGGTGGACGCCCGGCGGCCGGCCTCCGCCACGAGCCCGTTCTCCCGCAGCCGGGCCGTGATCTTGCTGACGGCCTGCGGGGTCAGACCGGTCCGCTCGGCGAGTTCGAGTCGGCTGATGCCCTCCTCCCCGGCCGTCCGCAACAGGTCGAGCACCAGCGCGGCGTTGTGGCTGCGCAGGGCGAGCAGATTGACCCCGCCGACCCCTGCCCCTGCCCCTGCCCCTGCCGTGCCGGCCGCCCCCGCGCCTCCCGTCCCGCGCATGCCGCCCACTCCGCCCGTACGGTCGTCCGCCCTCTTCACACCCCCATTGTCCCCGGCGCTTGCACTTTGGCAACAGCGTTGCGAAAGTGGGTGGCATGACTGGCACACCCCTCGGCACAGCCCCCGGCTCGCCCCTCCGCGTCGGCCTCGTCGGCTACGGCCTCGCCGGCTCCGTCTTCCACGCCCCGCTGATCGCCGCCACGGAGGGCCTCGCCCTCGACACGGTGGTCACCTCGAACCCGGAACGGCGGCAGCAGGCCCGCGCCGAGTTCCCGGGCGTCGGCCTCGCCGCCACTCCGGACGAGTTGTTCGACCGGGCCGCGGAGCTGGACCTGATCGTCGTGGCGTCCCCGAACAAGACGCACGTGCCGCTCGCGACAACCGCACTGAAGGCCGGCCTGCCGGTCGTGGTCGACAAACCTGTCGCGGGCACGGCGGCCGAGGCCCGCGAGCTCGCCGCCCTCGCCGAGGAGCGCGAACTACTCCTCTCCGTCTTCCAGAACCGCCGCTGGGACAACGACTTCCTCACCCTGCGCAAGCTGCTGAACGAGGGCGAGTTGGGCGACGTGTGGCGGTTCGAGTCCCGCTTCGAGCGGTGGCGTCCGAAGCCGAAGGGCGGCTGGCGGGAGTCCGGCGACCCCGCAGAGATCGGAGGTCTGCTCTACGACCTCGGCAGCCATGTCGTCGACCAGGCCCTGGTCCTGTTCGGCCCGGCGGCCTCCGTGTACGCGGAGACGGACATCCGCCGCCCGGGCGCCGCGACCGACGACGACACGTTCATCGCCATCACGCACACCGGCGGCGTCCGTTCCCACCTCTACGTCTCCGCGACGACCGCCCAGCTCGGCCCGCGCTTCCGCGTCCTGGGCTCGACCGCCGGTTACGTCAAGTACGGCCTCGATCCCCAGGAGGCGGCGCTCCGGGACGGTCTGCGTCCCGGCCCCGACTGGGGTGTTGAGCCCGAGTCGCTGTGGGGCCGCGTGGGCTCCGGCGAGTCCCCGGCGACCGGTGGCGGACGCGCCGAACCCACCCTCCCCGGCGACTACCCCGCTTACTATGCGGCCGTGGCGAAGGCCCTGCTGGAGGGCGCCCCGAATCCGGTGACCGCACGGGAGGCGGCCGCCGCCCTGGACGTACTGGAGGCCGCCCGTCGTTCGGCCCGCGAGAAGGTGACGGTGACCCTGTGACCCACAAGAGCAACCCCTCGCACAGCCAGGGGCTCACCCCGAAGTTCCACCCGGAGCTCACCCCGAGCCTGGAGGAGCTGGAGAAGCAGGAACGCCGGCTGGTGTTCCGCCAGTTCACGTACGACGACGCCTGGGCGCTCGGCTCGCTCCTCGTCGAGCTGGCCCGGGAGCGGCAGGCCCCGGTCGCCATCGACATCCACCGCGCCGGCCAGCAGCTCTTCCACGCGGCGCTGCCCGGCTCCACCCCGGACAACGACGCCTGGATCGCCCGCAAGCGCCGGGTGGTCGAGCGCTACGGCTCCGCCTCCTACCTGGTCGGCGCCCGCTTCCGCGCCAAGGGCAGCACGTTCGAGGAGTCCTCGCGCCTCGACCCCGGCACCTACGCCGCCCACGGCGGCTCCTTCCCGATCACCGTCGAGGGCGTGGGCGTGATCGGTGCGGTGACGGTGTCCGGGCTGCCGCAACTCCAGGACCACCGGCTCGTGGTCGAGGCCCTGGAGCGGTTCCAGGACCTCCAGGTCCCGCACCCGGAATGACCGGAGACTCCCTCCGGTTGGCACCTGCGTACGCGTGATCAAGCGCCGCGCCCCAACCGGAGGGATCCGCACCGATGACCACGGAGCCGTGGGTTCGCCGCCGCCTGATCATTCCAGCACAAGGCCCCGACAAGGACGCCTGGCCGGCGGGCACGATCTTCTCTTCGGCGCTCGTCGAGGAGTTGGACCGGCGACCTTCCTGAGCGGTCCGCTCCCTGACGTCACCGCCACGTGAGAGGCCCTCACCTCATGCGAGGTGAAGGCCTCGTTTCATGGGGGAGAGGCAGAGCGCCGCCCAGGACAGCGTGCACCTCCCCACCTCTCAGGCGTCCTTGAACTCCTGCCGCTGCCGCCCGAGCCCCTCGATCTCCAGCTCCACGACATCCCCGCTCCGCAGGAACGGCTTCGGCTCGGGCGCCCCCAGTGCCACGCCCGCCGGCGTACCGGTGTTGATCACATCGCCCGGGTACAGCGTCATGAACCGGCTGAGGTACCGCACGACCTCACCCACCGAGAAGATCTGCTCGGCCGTCGTCCCGTCCTGTTTCAACTCCCCGTTGACCCACAGCTTCAGGGACAGGTCCTGCGGATCCGGGACCTCGTCCGCCGTCACGAGCCACGGGCCCAGCGGGTTGAACGTCTCGCAGTTCTTCCCCTTGTCCCAGGTGCCGCCCCGCTCGATCTGGAACTCCCGCTCGGACACGTCGTGTGCCACCGCGTACCCGGCGACATGCGCGAGCCCCTCCTCCACGGACCCGAGGTACCGGGCCGTACGCCCGATGACGACGGCCAGCTCGACCTCCCAGTCGGTCTTGAGGGAGCGCCGCGGCACGAGGACCGTGTCGTGCGGCCCGACCACGGTGTCCGGGGCCTTCATGAAGACGACCGGCTCGGCGGGCGGCTCGGCGCCGGTCTCGCGCGCGTGGTCGTGGTAGTTCAGCCCGATGCAGACGATCTTGCCGATCCGCGCCAGCGGCGGCCCGACCCGCAGGCCGGTGGCGTCCAGGACGGGCAGGTCACCGGCGTCAGCGGCGGCCCGGACCCGGCCGAGCGCCTCCTCGTCGGCGAGCAGCGCGCCGTCGATGTCCGCGACGACAGCCGACAGGTCCCGCAGGGCCCCCTCGGCGTCGAGCAGCGCGGGCCGCTCCGCCCCCGCCGTACCGACTCGCAGCAGCTTCATGATCAGTCTCCCTCGATCGCGGGCGCCCGGCCGATGCGCGCGACCCGGGTGCGGCGGGCAGCCATCGGAGGACTGGTCGATCCTCCAAGCTGGCAGTGCACTCCGCAATACCCCGTTCACGTAATGGACCCCGGCCGCCCGGTCACCTGTACAGCACGGCCCGCTCGACGACACTCCACGTCGTACTGGTCACGACGTACAGCGCGGCGGCCAGCGGCACGACGGCCACGGTGACCAGCGTGAAGAACGACATGAACGGCATCACCTTGGCCACCGCCCCCAGCCCGGGCAGCTGCTCCCCGCCACCGCGGCCTGGGCGGCCGGGTTCGCGGCCGTCATGCGCCTGCCGAGCCGGTAGCCGAACGCGGCGACGCACGCGACGACCACGAACAGCCCGGCGTAGACGAGTCCGGCACCGCTGAGGACACCGCCCTGGAGCGCGTCCGTCCACCGCTCCCCGAGCGGCGCCGCGAACAGCTGGTGGCCGAGCAGCCCGTTGGCCTCGCCGCCGATCGTGTCGCTGGAGAACAGGTGGTAGAGCAGGAAGAACGCGGGAATCTGGAGCATCCCGGGCAGGCAGCCGGCCAGCGGCGACACCTTCTCCTCGGCGTGCAGCTCCAGCACGGCCTTCTGGAGCTTCTCGGGGTTCTTGCCGTGCCTCTTCCGCAGCTCGGCGATCCTCGGCTGGAGCGCGGTGCGGGACTTCTGGCCGCGGGCGGAGGCCCGGGACAGGGGGTGGACGAGGAGTCGTACGAGCGCGGTGAACAGGACGATCGCCGCGGCGGCGGCCGAGGCGCCGAACAGCGGCTGGAGCAGGTCGGCAAGGTGCTCGACCAGGGTGGCGAAGACAGACATGGGTGAGCCTTCCGGGGGTCTCGTCGTGCCGGAACGGAACATGGCGGCATGACGACCCGCGCGGGGTCACCCAGGTGTGGATACGCCCCTACGCGACGGTCGCCCGGAGGGCGTGACCGGGTGCCCGGGGCCGGGTACGCCCCCGGGCGTCGGGATCCCGCTGCGGCAGGAAGGCCGTACGCCGGTCCCGGTCGCGGATGGCCGTACGCACTCGTGTGCGCGGCACGGTGGGCGCGCAGCGGGAGGCGATGACGGCGCAGAGCGCGAGGGCGGACGAGGCGGCGGCGGTCGCGGCGAGCGCGACGGTGGCGGTGAGGCTGCCGGTGTCGAGCAGCGCCACCTCGACGAGCAGGAAGAGCAGCGCGAGGGCGGGACGCAGAGTCGCCCAGCTCCGGTTCATCGGCTGCCCCTCCCTCGTACGTGTGTCTGCCCCGTTGTTCGTTATACAGGATCACCCTGCCGAGCGGGCCCGCGACTTCGTACACGGGTTTGAGAAAGGTTCGTCAGAACTCTCGACAACCCACCCGCCACACCCGATGCTTCTCGTCACCCGACAACGGGCCCCCTTGCGACGCCGGGCCGGGGACCGGCGTGCGCCCTCATCTCCCTTACGGAGGAGCCGTGATCCGACGCAGAAGTCTGCTGGCCGCAGCAGGCGGAACGTTCCTCGGCAGCGCCCTGGCGACGGGCACCGCGCACGCGGACGCCACGATCGCCGTCAACCCGTCGACGACGTACGGCACCTGGGAGGGCTGGGGCACCTCCCTCGCCTGGTGGGCCAACGTCTTCGGCGCCCGGGACGACTTCGCCGACCTGTTCTTCACCACCAAGTCCGTCACGTACAACGGCCGTTCCCTGCCCGGCCTGGGCCTCAACATCGCCCGCTACAACCTCGGCGCGTGCAGCTGGAACAGCGTCGGCGGCGAGACGATGGTGAAGTCGCCCAACATCCCCGCCTTCAAGCAGATCGAGGGCTTCTGGCAGGACTGGAACAACGAGGACCCCACGTCCTCGGCGTGGAAGTGGACGGCGGACGCCAACCAGCGCGCGATGCTGGTGAAGGCCACGCAGCGCGGCGCGATCACCGAACTGTTCGCGAACTCGCCGATGTGGTGGATGTGCAGCAACCACAACCCCTCGGGCGCGTCGGGCGGCGGCAACAACCTCCAGACCTGGAACTACCGCCAGCACGCGAGCCACTTGGCGGCGACGGCCCTGTACGCGAAGAACCACTGGGGCGTGAACTTCGCGACGGTCGACCCCTTCAACGAGCCGGCCTCCACCTGGTGGACCGCGACCGGCACCCAGGAGGGCTGCCACATGGACCCGGCGGTCCAGGCCGCCGTCCTCCCCTATATGCGCAGCGAGCTGGACAAGCGCGGCCTCACGGCCCTGCGTGTCGCGGCCTCGGACGAGATGAACTACGACACGGCCCGCTCGACCTGGTCGTCCTTCAACTCCACCACCAAGGGCCTGGTCTCCCAGGTCAACGTGCACGGCTACCAGGGCTCGGGCGGCCGCCGCGACCTCCTCTACACGGACGTGGTCACCACCTCCCGCAAGAAGCTGTGGAACTCCGAGACGGGCGACAGCGACGGCACGGGCCTGACGATGGCCTCGAACCTCTGCCTCGACTTCCGCTGGCTGCACCCCACGGCCTGGTGCTACTGGCAGGTCATGGACCCGTCGAGCGGCTGGGCGATGATCGCCTACGACGCGAACACCCTCCAGCCGACCACCGTCCAGACCAAGCACTATGTAATGGCCCAGTTCAGCCGCCACATCCGCCCCGGCATGACGATCCTGGACACGGGCGTCGGCTACGCGGTGGCGGCGTACGACGCGACGGCCCGCCGCCTGGTGATCGTCGCGGTGAACACCTCCGCCTCCGCCCAGACCCTCACCTTCGACCTCTCCCGCTTCTCGACGGTGACGGGCGGCTCGGGCGGCCTGGTCCCCCGCTGGAACACGGTCACGACCGGCGGCGGCGACCTCTACACGGCCCGCTCGGACATCCGTCTGTCCGGCAAGTCCGTGGCCGTCCCCTTCGCGGCGAAGTCGGTCCAGACCCTCCAGATAGACGGCGTGACGCTCTAGATCGACGCCGGCCGGCGGTTCGGGACGAACCGTGCACCCCGGATGACGAGCGCGAGAGAAGCTCTGGATGCCCCCGATATCGGGTCTGGCCTGCACATCTCTCACGCTCGTCACCTCCCGGCAGTACGGTGTCCCCCATGCGCCCCGACACGCCTGCCGAAAACGTCGACCACACCGCCGAGGCGGCACGCCTGGAGCGGACCGCCGGCCTGTATCCCGAGGACGCCGAGGCCCTGCTGCTGCGGGCAGCGGCCCACCTGGAACTCTCCGGCGACCGCCCCAACGCGACCACGCTCTACGACCGCCTGCTGTCCTCCCCCAGCGGCCTGGAGAACCCCCACCTGGTACGGGCGCTCAAGGCCTCGAACCTCTGGGAGTACGGCCACGAGGCCGAGGCCCGCGCGATCATCGAGGGCGTCCGGGTGGCGTCCCCCGAGGACCCGGCCCCCTGGGTGATCGTCGCGGAGTCCCTGGAGTCCCACGACGAACTGGAAGCGGCCCACGAGACGTTCACGGAGGCCGTACGGCGCCTCCTGACGGACGTCCCGGAGCCGCCCTACGCCACCCACCCGCTCCTCTTCGGCCGCCACCGCGTACGCCGCATGCTGGGCAAGTCCCACGACGAGTGGGACGCCCTGGCGGACTCGGTCCACTCCCTCCCGATCACCCTGGACGAACTCCACGACCCCAAGCGCGTGTGGTCCCTGGGCTCGGAGAACCCCGCGGAACTGGAGGCGGAGATCCTCCGCCTCCGAGCGGAACTGGGCGCGTACCGGGAAGCCCTCTCCCGCCCCTTCCCGGTGGCGATCCTGCACTGGCCGGCGACGGAACTCTCGGAACTCCTGGAGGAGTACCCGACGCTCTCATCGGAGTACCCGACCCACGAGGAACACCTCGCGACCATAGAGACGGCCCTGCGCGAACTGTCCTCCTCCGGCACCCCGAACCTGGGCATCGTCACAGGCACGGTTCCGTCCTACGAGGCCTTCGCAGCCTCTGAACTCTCCTCCCCCAACGACGCGACACTCCTCCCCCAGTACGCGACGACACTGGCGGCACGGGGACGGGCGGTGGCTTGGCCGCCGCAGCGGGGGGCGGCTTGCTGGTGTGGGTCGGGGCAGGCGTACGGCCAGTGCCACGGCAGCACTGCCTGACAAGGGGAGCCCACCGGCAGGGCGCCGCTGAGCCGACCCGGCGTGCGCGGAACGCTGACGCGCGCCGTCACGCCGGGTCGGCTGCGCAGCGCACGGCGGCGCTCCCCACTCTGACCCCCGCTCCCCCGGGCCGCCCGCTCGCTTCTCTCCCGCGCTGGAGCGCCCCGGGTCAAGGGTGGCCCGCAGGGCCATCGGCGCCGGCCGAGGCGGAACGCAGCGCAGCGGAGTGCAGCGGAGTGCAGCGGAGTGCAGCGGAGTGCAGCGCCCTCGAGGCGGGGCGCGGAGGCACGACACTGGCCAGGAAGCGGGCGGCCTCTATGGCAACCACGTGTCGCCAGGGTTCCTGCGCCGCATGGTCAGACCCCTCCGGCCAGATCCCACAAGACGGCTGTGGGAGAGCCCGCCCAACCCTCGCCCTCAGTCCTCCAGATCGACGCGATGCCGTGTTCCTCTAGATATTCGGCGTAGTGCCCTATGTCTTCCGTGAAGAGGGCCACGAGGTGCGGCTTCGGCTCGCCGCGCTTCTGGTGCCAGTAATAGCTGTACTCGTAAAGCTGCCCCACGGCCTCACGGACGGCCTGGGTCGCGTTTCCCTTCTTGACTGCCTTGCCCTCCACAAGCCAGGAGCGCTGCTGATCCACAGCGGGACGACGCAGGACTAGGTCCCTGGGATACATCCCTAGCGTGATCGGCTGAAACCCACGCATGACAACGTGAAGGCCGAAGTCCTTAATGAGCTCTTCGTGGTGCCGTCCCCTGCGCCGGCGGCCGCCCTTGATCTGGACGTAGTAGTCGCTACTGTCGTTCGGGCGAAAGCCGTCGAGGGGGTCATCGGCGGGGAGAGGGAGATGGCCCTCACCTTCGTAGACAATGGGCTCGTTTTCCGAAGGCTGCTGGAGCCAGACGCGATGGCTGGCGGCAGCGTCGCGGAGAAGCAGCGATGCCACATGGAGATCCTCTGCGAGGACCTTCTCCACTGGCATGCTCGCAGCCTCGTACCGCCGTGCTGCCACGCTCGCGGCCTCGTAGGCACGGGGGCGTTCGAGCTTGGAGCTGAAGACCGGCGTGTGAGCCCACTGCGCGGCCAGCTCGGGTTCCATACCCGCCCTGAGGTGCCTTGCTCGCCGCTTCAGTTCCCTCAGCCGGTCGCCGAGCTTGGGGTATGCGTCCGAAAGCTTTGTGACGCCCTGCTGCAACGTGAGGGTCACGTAGGTCTGGGTCGTGTCGAAGATGTAGGCGAGGTACAGACCCTCCTGGGCCTGCGTATTGATCGACTCGCCGAACACGCCGATCCACGGCGTACTGCTCGCAGACCCCTTCCCTCCGTACCCCGACGCGACGAAGCCGTGAGGTAAGGGCAGGTCGGGCATCCTCTCGACCTCCCGAAGGAGGTCTTGTGCTGATACACCGCTGGCCGTACCGGCCTTGGGGTCGTAGGTCTCCGCTATGCGTATGAGCAGGTCACGTAAGTGCACGTCCAAAACGTAACTCGATACGATCAGTCATGTCTTCGAAAGGATCGCCATCGCGCCGGCCGACGACCGATACTGTCCGGCACAGGACCCTTCTTGCTCACTCCCGGGGCCCTGTCAGTGCCTCTTGATAGAACAGCCTCGTCGATCGACACGATCAATCGGGGGAGCCTGCCTGTGTCTGAGAGCCGCGCCCACGTCTCTGCCCCAGCCGATGGACTGTACGAGCAGTTGATCACGCTCCGCTTTGAGCAGCAGCTGAAGGAGCTGGCCAGCCTCGGTTGGCACCCCATCAGCGAGTCCGTGGGGCCTGAATCTGTGGCGCACGTCCTAGCGCGACACATCGGGGGGACGGTTCGGCAGGTGTTGCAGAACCTTCCGGCAGAGGAGCGGGTCTACGCGGCGAACCACATCTTGGAGTCCCTCAGCACACTGCATGGGGCCAAGGAGTGGGTGGACTTGATCGGCGACGGACCGCGCCAACTCCTCGCGCTCACCCGGCAAGAAGCACCCGGTGTCTTCGCCGTCCGCCCGGGCATCCCGCTCTCCGAGGCTGCTCTGATCACCAACTCGCCGGAAGATCCGAGCCTCGGCTTCGAACTGCGCGCGGAACTCGCTACCGCCGACCGCGTGGACCTGCTGTGCGCCTTCGTGAAGTGGCATGGGCTGCGGATCATTGAGCAATCGCTGAAGGCAGCCCATGCACGAGGAGTGCCGGTACGGGTCATCACGACGACCTACATCGGCGCAACCGAGCGGCGCGCGTTGGATCGGCTCGTGGAAGAGTTCAACGCGCAGGTCAAGGTCAACTACGAGACCCGCTCGACGCGGTTGCACGCCAAGGCGTGGCTGTTTCGCCGCAAGAGCGGATACGACACGGCATACGTGGGGAGTTCCAACCTGTCCAAGGCAGCGCTTCTCGATGGCCTGGAGTGGAACGTCCGACTCTCGTCGATCGCCACGCCTGACGTGATGCGCAAGTTCGAGGCCACCTTCGACGCCTACTGGAGCGACCCGTCCTTCGAGACATACGACCCTAAGGCCGATGGCGAACGCCTTCAGGAAGCCCTGGCGATCGCGGGCGGGACGTCATCGCCGCCCGCGGCTCAGCGCGGGATCACCTTGTCAGGGCTGGAGGTGCGACCGTACCCCCACCAGCGCGACATGCTGGAGCGGCTCGAAGTCGAGCGGGCGGTGCACAACAGGCACCGGAACCTGCTGGTGGCAGCCACAGGCACGGGCAAGACCGTGATGGCAGCGCTCGACTACAAGCAACTGCGTAAGAAGCATGGCCGTGACCTGCGGCTCCTCTTCGTTGCCCACCGCAAGGAAATCCTCGATCAGTCGATGAGGACGTACCAAGACGTCTTGGTGGACGCGAACTTCGGCGAATCGCTCCACAGCGGCGAAATCCCAGAGCGTTGGTCGCACGTCTTCGCCAGCGTGCAGTCGCTGAGCGCCAAGGCCCTCGACCGTCTCACTCCGGATCACTTCGATGTGATCGTCATCGACGAGTTCCACCACGGAACATCACCGACGTATCGCAAGATCCTCGATCATTTCCAGCCGTCGGAGCTTCTAGGGCTCACCGCCACGCCAGAGCGCATGGACGGCAAGAACATTCAGGACGAGTTCTTTGACGGCCGGATCGCAGCCGAAATGCGCCTGTGGGAGGCGCTCGAAAATGATCTACTGAGCCCCTTCCATTACTTCGGCATCAGCGACTCCACAGACCTCAGCACGGTGGAGTGGAAGCGCGGAACGTATGACCCGACTGCACTGAGCAATGTGTTGTCAAGCAACTCCAGACGTGCCCGGCTGGTGGTGAAGGCCGTTCGGGAAAAGCTGTCCGATCCCCACAGCATGCGTGCGTTGGGCTTCTGTGTGTCAGTAGCCCATGCCCACTTCATGGCTGAGGTCTTCCGAACGGCCGGCCTTGAGGCCATCGCCCTGTCTGGGGAGACGCCGGCCGAGCAGCGCAAGCAGGCGCTGAATGACCTGGCATTGGGCAGGCTCCAGGTGATCTTCTCGGTCGACCTTTTCAACGAAGGTCTCGACATCCCAGACGTAGACACACTGCTGCTTCTGCGCCCCACGTCCAGCGCCACGGTGTTCTTGCAGCAGCTCGGCCGCGGGCTCCGCCGGTCTGAAGGCAAGGCGGTGCTCACCGTGCTGGACTTCATCGGACAGCATCGCAAGGAATTCCGTTTCGAGAACCAGTTTCGCGCGCTCACCAACCTGACGCGTAAACGGCTACTCGACCACATCGAGCACGACTTCCCCCAGCTCCCCTCCGGCTGCCAGATCATCCTTGAAGAGAAAGCGAAGAAGGCGATCATCGCCAACATCAAGGACCAGATCGGTGTCAATGTCACTGCACTAGCGCGCGAAGTTGCGGACTATGCAGAACTGATACTTAGCCGCTTTCTAGAAGAGAGCGGCCGTGAACTGAAGGAGCTCTACCGAGGAAACGGCAACTCCTGGACTGGGCTCCTACGCCGCGCAGGACTCCTAAAGGGCGAGGCGCCTGAAGGCGAAGCAGCGCTTCTCAAACGCATCCCTGCGTTTCTGCACGTCGACGATCCAATGCGTGTAGCCGCATACACCCGAATGTTGGAAGATGACGCGCCTGCTTATAGCGAGCTCGATGAGCAGGGACGGGCGTATGCCCGCATGCTCTTCTTCCAGCTCTGGCCTCTCGGCGGTGTGACCCGCAAGGGCTTCGCCAGCTACGACTCCGGATTCGCGGCGCTGCGCAAACAGCAGGCCGTGCGGCGTGAACTCCGCCAGGTGTTGGCGTACAACCTCGCCCACACGGAGCACGTCCCGATTCCACTACTCGGCATCGGGGACGAGGCGGGGCTCCCACTGACCGTCCACGCCTCATACAGCCGCGAAGAGATCTTGCCTGCTCTGGGTCAGTCCGCCATCGGCGGTTTCATGCCCGGCGATTTCCGCGAGGGCGTGAAGTGGTGCGAGTCCTTGAAGACCGACGCCCTCCTCATCACCCTGGAGAAGGATGAGAAGGACTTCTCCCCTCAGACCCGTTACCACGACTATGCCCTCAGCGAGACCCGCTTCCACTGGGAGTCCCAAAACCAGATCTCGGAGACCTCTCCCACAGGCCTGCGGTACCAAAGCCACGCCACTCGTGGCAGCCACGTCCTGCTCTTCGTTCGTCGCTACAGGAGCACAGACATCGGCGGCGCCCAACCATGGATGCTGCTCGGCCCTGCCGACTATGTGGAGCACACAGGCAGCAAGCCGATGGCCATCACATGGCAGTTGAAGCACTCGATTCCGGCCGATGTCTGGACGTACTCAGCAATCGCCGGGTGATGCCTCACAGCCCCTGATGCGGGGCAGCGTGCTCAGCCTCGAATCGCATCTGCGCGCGGTCGAGCATGTCGTCCGCATCACGACCGTGAGCTCGGAACCAGTGGAGGAAATCGGTGATCGCCGCGATCACCATCTCTTCCGCCACGGTCGAGGTCAATCTGCTCGGGCCCACTCTGTGCCGGGGCTGCGCAGCGGCGGCGTAGTGGCGCATCAAGGCCTCGGCCCGCATCACGCTGGAGGCCTGCACGTGCCCGTCGGCCGTGGCGAGCCGTGTCGGCAGCTCACACCACGTGATCTTGCGATCCGGTCGCAGCAGTACGCCCCAGCGGTCGGCGACCGCGTCCACGAGAGCCATCCCTCGCCCCTCCTCGGCGTCCGCCTCCGCGTCGCGGAGAGTGGGAAGGGCACGCGTGTCAGGATCGTGCACCTCGATACGCAGGTGCTTATTCTTCATGGAGACGGCCAGTGTTGCGGGGGTGCCGAGTCCCACGTGAGTGATGACGTTGGAGACCAGCTCACTGACGCACAGTTGAGCTTCGTCGACCAGGTGCTGCAACCCCCAGACCCCCAGGTGCAGCCGCATGATCCGGCGTAGGGCCGCCACTTCCGCAGGCTCGGCCATGAAGGCGATGTCCCATGGTTTGCGTGGCATGCAGGCTTCCTGACTCACGCGGACCCCTTTCATCGCGGTTCACACCGCATCGACAGCGCAACGTCACGGACAATCACGTTGAGTTGCGTCGGTGACCAGAGTGCGGGGAACGCATCCCGTTCTGCAATGTGCAGGAAGGGATTCCCACTTCCGAGTGATTGGCAAGCACAACCCTTGGCGCGAGACTGAACGCTCGCTACTGGAAGGAGGGTTGAGATGGCCGGATCGCCCACGGCACGCCGACGGCGCCTCTCGATCGAGCTGAAGAAACTGCGGGAGAAGAGCGCCCTCACCTGCGCTCAGGTCGGCGAGGCCCTGGATTGGAGTGGCTCCAAGGTCAACCGGATGGAAACGGGCAGCGGACGCGTTCAGCCCTCGGACATCGACGCCCTGTGCCGCTTCTACGACACGAGCGACGAACTGCGTGAGTTCCTCAAGTCACTGGCGCGGCAGGCGAAAGTGCGAGGCTGGTGGCAGGTCCACGGCGCCGGCGTGCCCGAGTGGTTCAACATCTACATCGGCCTGGAGCAGGACGCTTCGACCTTTCGCCAGTACCAGTGCGAAGTGGTGCCCGGCCTCATGCAGACCGAGGTGTACGCGTCCGAGCTTCACAAGGCTGGGGCACACATGTCCGTAGAGGACATCGCGAAAGCGGTACGTGTGCGCATGGAACGCCAAGCCATGCTGCGGCAGGCGGAGTCTCCGGACGCCTGGTTCATCGTGAACGAGGGCGCTCTGCGCCACGTCATCGGTGATCGCGCCTTGATGCGCGAGCAGTTGGAACGAGTTTTGGAGACGGCCGATCTGCCGACTGTGACGCTGCAGGTGCTCCCCTTCGACTCAGGGACCCGTCCGACCACCGGTTCGTTCACCATGCTGGGCTTTCCGGCCCCTGAGGACCCGGACATCGTGTACCGGGATGGCGTTACGGATGCCGTGTACCTGGAGGGCGAGCATCATGTACGTGAGTACACGAGGGCGTTCGACGGCCTGCGAGCGGCAGCCTTGAGCCCTCAGCGCTCGGCCCTGTTGATCGAGTCGATCTTGAAGGACACGTAGTGATATTTCCTGAGTTCGATGCCAGCAACCGTCTCCTGTGGTTCCGGTCGTCCTACAGCAACGGTGCCGGAGGCGAGTGCGTCGAATGCGCGCTCACGAGTCATGGCGCTCTTGTTCGCGACTCAAAAAGGGTGGAGGCGAATGTGATTGCTGTGAGCGGCGACGCGTGGCGCTTCTTCATCCAGACCACAAAGCGCGTCAGCACGAGGCCCTGACCAGGACGAAACCTAGCTCAACCCCTTCTCGAACCGATACTGCTCGACCAGTTCCTCCCACTCCCCGGCCTCGCCCTCGCTCACAGCAACGGCCCGCGTCTCTCCCACGAGCATGCGCACCCGGTCCGCCACCCGCATGGCCCGGTCGCTGGACGTATACACGCCCAGGACGAGGGTGGTGGAGGCGTCGGTGTCCTCGCCGGCGAGGGTGAGGCTCCAGGGGACCTCGCACGGCGGGGCGTGGTCGGGGTCCGGGCACAGGAGGCGTTCGATCGGGGCTTGGAGTGCGAGAGCCTCTTGCGAGGTCGGACAGCCGTGGATCCGGATCTCGTACACCCTTGGTTCGTCTTCGACCATGGGCACTCGCCCTTCCTGGTTCAAGCTCAGCCGCGCCTCCATCAGCCCCGTTCCCCCCGTTCGATGCAAAGCTCGTTGCCCTCCGGGTCCGCCATTACGACCCAGCCTCGGCCGTTCGGGAGGGTGCGGTCCGTGAGGACGTGGGCGCCCAGGGACACGGCGGGTTCGACCTCCTCGGCGCGAGTGCGGCCCGTGGGGCCCAAGTCGAAATGGATGCGGTTCTTCGTCGCTTTGGCCTCCTCGACTCTGACGAAGAGGAGGCCGGGCGCGCCGTCCGGGAGTTCCACCAGGACCTCGTCGTCCCCGGGCTTGTCGATGTCGGAGATCGGGTGGCCCAGGAACTCGGCCCAGAAGCGGGCCAGTTCGTAGGGCTCACCCGTGCAGTCGAAGGTGATGTGGCGGATGGTGGGGTTGGGATTGGGATGGGGATTCGGGCTGGGGTGCAACGGTTGTCTCCTCACTTGTCCGGCGTGCCGATGGCGCTTCGCAGGATGCGTGGGGAGAACGGGGGCTGTCGAACCATTTGGCGTCCTCGGGCAGTCAGTCGGAGGACTCCAGCCACAGCATGCGAAGCTCCGGGGCCTCCGGTCCGGCCGCGCCGCGCACCAGCAGGGTCAGGCCGGACCAGCCCGGCGGGATCCAGAGGACGTTCGCGTCCCCTCCTGAGAAGTCCGGCCGGTCGCCGGCCCAGACCCGGCCCACGCACTCCCCGCCCGCCCAACCGGAAACCCGGATCTGTGTGCCGTCCGGGCGCAGGAGGAGGCCATCGTGGGATGGCGGCAGATCGACGTCCAGCCATGCCTCCTCCCCCGGTGCGAGGGACAGCGGCAGCAGGACCTCCACCTCCTGCCGGGGTGCGGCTTCGGTGGCGAAGCCGGTCAGCAGGTCGTCGTCCTGTGCGGAACACGTCCAGTCCGTCACCGGGTCCAGGCCGAGCAGTTCGGCACGGAGGCCGTCGCCGCTGGGGTGGTGCGGCAGCGTGACCGAGATGCGGTGGGTGCCCGCGGGCAGCAATATCCACGGGTTCTCAGCGTGGAGGGTGAGCGGCTCGCCGTCGGTCACAGTGACCCGCACCGGCTCGACCACCCCCTTGAGATGCAGAGCCGCCGCGGTGTCCGACCGGATCTCGCGGGTGTAGGTGACGCGGACGCCGACGCGGGTGCTGCTCCAGCCGCCGAGTTCGCGCAGGGGTGCCGGGCGGCCCGCCCAGTGGCCGTGCACCGACCACAGCGCCGACACGTCCGTCGTCTCCCGGACCGTCCACAGCGTGCCGAGCCCGCGCAGTGCGCCGAGGCGGAGGGCCGGCAGGCGCGCGTCGTCGAAGTTCGCGTGGCCCCAGATCTCCACGATCGCCTCGACGTCGACGGAACCGGTCGCTTCCCGAACGTCGATCCGCCGGGTGGCCCCGAAGCCGGCGATCGTCGGGCGCGCCCGGCCGTCGATCGTCAGGTCGACGATGTCCGCCGCCCCGACGAGCAGCAGCTCGTCGACACCCGTGAGATCCGTCGTGGTCCGGTAGGCCCCACGGCCCCGGTACACGCCGAGCGACTCCAGCGTCGGCGGCAGCTCGTGCCGACCGGTCGCGCGACGACCCCGCAGAAGACGTCCGA
This sequence comes from Streptomyces sp. NPDC006265, assembly GCF_040613555.1. Classification (NCBI taxonomy): domain Bacteria; kingdom Bacillati; phylum Actinomycetota; class Actinomycetes; order Kitasatosporales; family Streptomycetaceae; genus Streptomyces; species Streptomyces sp. NPDC006265. The sequence continues at coordinate 65 of NZ_JBEXSH010000015.1, read as the reverse complement.
CGACAAGATCGTCGTCGCGTACATGAGCGGCAGCAGCGACCGCGCCAAGTGCAACCAGCTCCAGG
>NZ_JBEXSH010000014.1:27030-33081 GCF_040613555.1 Streptomyces sp. NPDC006265 | reverse complement strand
TGTCGAGCTTGGTGATGGCGCTGCCGTCGGTCATGGGGATGAAGGACGGCAGGCCGGCGGGCAGGGTGCTGTCGACGGTGATGTCGTCGAAGGTCAGGGTGCCGCCGACGTCGGCCATCCACCCGGCTATGTCGGTCCGGCTCCCGCACCGGATCGGGCACTTGCGGGTCACGCACGCGTTCGCCGGAGCGTCAGCTTCGGCTGCCGCGCACCCGCAGAACCGGCAGTCCGAGTTCTGGCCGGTGCACAGCGGCTCGACGGTGGCCGGGCCTCCCCGACCGTCCGGGCCGGCGTAGAAGGCGCAGCTGTTGCAGTCGCAGCCCCGGCCGGGGAGGGGCACGCCGACGGTTGGGATGGGCAGGGAAACACTGGTCATGCGGCTTGGCTTCCTTCGTTCATCGCGTCGTGGTCTGTCTGGTCGCCGACGGGGGCCTCGTCGAGGTGGGTACTGAGCTCGCGCAGGGCGAGACGCAGGGAACCGCGGTCGTAGCGCGCTATCTCTTTGCCGGCTCGGACCTCGACCAGCAGGCCGCGGATTCCATCCAGAGCGGTGCGGATCGTGTCGGTCTCCACGGCCGGTCGGCTGGGGGCGGCGTCGGCCAGCACCGTTTCCGTGCTGGCCTCGGCTTCCGACGCCGGTGGCAGCTGCGACGTACCGTCCGACGCCGCGACCTCGGCCGGCGCTTCCTGGCCGAATGCCGACGGGGCGGCGTCGTCATCGCCGTCCTCGGATTCCTCTTGAGCTTCTGGGCTGCTCAGGACCCGGGTGAGCTTCGCCCGGCGGCCGGCGTTCGCCGCGTCCTGACGCTCCTCGGCTTCGGTGATGATCTCTTCCGGGTCAAGCTCGGGCTCCTCCAAGCCGACGTTCACGGCGGTCGGCAGCAGGTGGAGCCGCTTGGAGGACTTCAACGCGGCCCAGATGCCCTCAGCGGCCTGCGCCCGGCCGTTGCGGAGCTCGGCGAACTTGATCCGGGTGTTCAGGCGGACCGCCGCCTCGTCCATCTCCTCGGTGAGGTCACGCGGCAGCGCGCGAAATGCACGCACGAGCTCGCCGGCCTTGCGCTCGTTGAGCTGCAGCCCGAGCCGGTCCAGCACCTCGCTCCAGGGAGCGGCACATGCGCTGTCGGTGCCACGGATCTTCTCCAAGGCGTGGAACCGCTCGGCCGGGTCGGGAATCGCGTAGACCTCCTGAGGCACGGGCTTGCCGGCCTTGAGGAGCTTGCCGACCAGGATGGCGCACCGCTGGTACAGCAGGGCGGCGGCCTGCTCGCCCGGCCGGAGCGGCTCGCGGGCGAAATTTTCGACGAAGCGCCACATGTGACGCTCCTCTTCGCTCAAGGGGCCGGGGCAGACGACGGCAGGCAGGGCTGCGAAGTGCGGGTTGTCCGGCCGGTTGACCGCGCCCCAGCGCATCGCACGCAGTCGGCGCTCCCCCGTGACCAGGCGAACGGTCGGCGCCTTGCCGTCGACCACGATCTCCTCGGCCAAGACCGGCTCCAGGAGGCCGATGACGGACATCGAGGAGATGAGGTCGGCGAGTTCGGACGGAGGCAGGGAGTCGGAGGGGTTGCGGGCGTGCGGCTCGGTGAAAGGTGCGCCCTGGCCGCGCAGCGGCAGCATCTCGAAGCGCCGCTGCCGCAGCTTGACGCTGCGGTGCAGGATCTCGGTGAGCCGGATCATGCTCCCGCCGTCCGGCGGAGCCTCGAGCGAGGTACTGGTCATGGCGCTGCTTCCTTCAGGGCCGGGGCGCGGCCGGTCACTTCGTGGCGAGATAGAAGTCGGTGGGGGCAGGGCGGGCGGACTGCGTGCCGCTCAGCAGCGGTGTGAAGATCGGGCCGAAAGGCCCGTGCTCCTGGAGCTGCTGCAGGGTGGTGACGCCGATGCTGATGTCGTCCTTGAGCCGGCCGAGGCGGACATCCGCGGCGGTGCGCGTATACAGGTCCTCGGTGCGAGCGGCCAGCCGCTGCGGACGCCGGTCCGGCTCCCCAGCCTTCGGTCGCGCCGCGTCGAGAATCACCAAAACCCTCGGGAAAACCGGGTAGCTGTACATCCACGCCGGCCTCGTCGCGTTCGGGGTCCGTCGCGTGCGGTCCGCACTCTGCGGGACATACTCGAACAGTCGGCCGTATGCCTGCAGCTTCCCGGCGAGCCGCGCGGAGGTCATCGTGGCACGGTCGAACTCGACGAAGAAGCTGAGCATTGTGCGCCGGCCACCGCGCTCTACATGAACGTAGTTGAGGACAGCGTCGCTGATGACATGGTCGTCCTCGAAGCGGCGCTGCCCGTCACGGATCCGGTTGGCAACCTCCGGGGTCCAGTCCAGCGGACCGCACTCGTGACCGAGGCGGCGCGCCCACTCGACGAAGGCAACACCGACGTCATTCACGCCAAGCGTGTGCGCCTGCCGGGCCCCGGCAACCGACTCGGGCGACACCCGGTACGGCCGGGATGGCAGCTCTCCGGCCTCCTCCACGGACGCGGCGCCCGCTTCCGTGAGGAACCACAGGAACGGCTGGCTCTGCACCCGCCCGCGGCCACCGGGCCCCTGTGCCCGGATCCGGTCGACCAACCCGGACTGGTGCAGTTCGCCGAGCTGCCAGCGCAGGTACACGGGGCGTGCCTGCCGTTTCGTGGGCAGGGTCAGCAGCACGTGCAGCTGCGGGGTGGACAACACCCGGTGCTGGTAGAGCAGTTCCAGCACCTCTCGGCCGATCGTGTGGAAGCTCCGCGTCGGGGCCGACGTCGCGAGCGTCTCAATTGAGGACACGGTCATGCGAGCCTCGACTCGTTGTGGCGCACATCTGTCGGTTCCGCGCTGCTTGAGGCGCGATCGGCATCAGGCTGCTTGCCGCTGATGACGGGGCCCTTGCCGTCATGTACACGAGAGTGGCTCGTACTGGACGTGTCTGAGCCGGCTGCTTCAGGATCCTGTGCACTCTCGCTCCTATGCGTGTCCTCCGTCGTGCCAGGTTGCTTGGAGACCAGGTCGCCACCCTTGAAGTAGGCGAGCTCGTCGTCGCTGTAGTCGTCGTAAGGCTTCTCGCGCTTCACCATGAAGTCGCGAAGGTTGCCGTCTAGGCTGCGCAGATCAGAGAGAATCTCGCAGACCGGGCGGCGCCGGAGATTCTCGTTGATGGCCCGCTTCAGGCGCTCTTCGTTCTGCGGCCGGTGGTAGGCCGTATAAAGGTCTTCCACCGAGGCGCCACGTACACGGAAGGGATCGGTTTGTCCCCCGTCGAGCGTCACTGACATGACGTAGTGGTAGCGGTTGAGCTGTGTAATCGTTTCGGGTAGGACCTTTTTGCCCCATCGACGAGTGACCAGCGTGGCCTCGTCGACATCGGATGCCGTTGTGGAGAGGATTGAAAGGTTCTGCAGCAACCCCTGCCGCGTGGTCGGAGTCAGACGCTGTGCCATCTGAGTCATCGCCAACAACTTCACGCGGTACTTCCGCAGCTGCTCCGTGATTTGGGCCAATGTCCCTTTTGATGCGCCGTCCACGCTGGTCAGCTCGTCGATGAAGGTGAAGAAGTCGCGACGTTCACTTGGGTCGGTGTCGCGGCGCGAAAGGCCAGCTCGGAACAGGTCGTAAATCAGCAGGGAGCTGATGATGCGGTCGACGTCGCCGGTGCCGGCCGGGCAGACAAAGACGATCTTGCCGCTGTCCATGGCATGCCGGATGTCATAAGTCGACCGGCTGGATCCAAGGAACGCCTTGATCGCGTTGGAGGAAGAGAGCCGCTCGATGATGTTCGTGACGACCGGGGTGGCCTCCTTGCTGTAGCTGGGGAAGACGTTTCTCCAGAAGTCTCTGATGTCCTTGGGCAGGTACGGCAGCATCTTGTTGCGCCAAACGGCGTCGGTGAGGATCGTGCGAATCTGGAAGACGGTGGGCGCCAGGTCCGGCCGGCCGGCGCGGCTGGCGTGCCACGATAGGTACACCAGTGACTCGACCGACCTTGTCAGGATGGTCTTCGCACGGCCGGCGCTGTCGCTCCAGTTCAACGCCGCGGCGAAGCCGGTGACGATGTACTGGACGACGTCGGGGATCTCGGACTCGCGCCGGCGCTCCATGGACAGCGGATTCCAGGAGCCGACCATCTTGTCGAGTTCCGGGGACGTGAGGTCGATCTCCCAGATCCGGTCGGCCAGTTCCTTGTGCGCCAGGTACGGGCGCGCGCGGGTCCAGCCATCGCCGTGGGGATCGAGGAACAGCACGCCGAACCCGTTGTGGGCGAGGGCGATTGCCTGCACGAGCGACATCTCGGTCTTGCCGAAGCCGGACTTGCCGAGGAACAACGCGAACAGCAGGTACTTCAGCGGGACGCCGGCCAGGCGCTCTCCGCCGCCGGACTTGGATACCCAGCCGAGGGGGAGAAGGCCCTGCTGTCCCGTCCACGTCGGGAGAGCCGCCGGCGGGGGCGGCACGACTCCGCCTGAGCGGGTGATGTTGGGGGCGTTGTTGTGCTTCGTGGGCGGCTTGAGCAGGCCGGCGATCTCCTGGGCGGTCACCCAGGAGTGCCGACGCGGCACGAAGAGCCCGGTCTCGAAGCGACGGTCGAACTTGCCCCGGTAGAGCCAGTGGTCCGACCGGACTCGGGTAACACCGAGGTGGAGGCCCACAGGCCGGAGGTGGTTGTCGCCGGACCACGGCTCCAGGGCTGCGAGGACCTGGTCCAGCAGCATCCGGGCTCGGTACTCGTCGCGTGCGCAGGTGCGGACGAGCAGTTGCATGGAGAAGACCGGCTCGGCACCAGGGGCGAGCTTGCCCATAGCGGCCTTCATGTCGGCGACGCGGTGAGTGCGCTGCTGCTGGTGGTGCTGCCGCTGCCGGGCGCCGCCACCCTGGTTGCCCTTCATCTCGGTGGCGATCTCGGACATGACGGCACCGAGGTCGAAGCCGAACCGGTTGTTGCGCTGATGCGGCATGCCGGGTATGGCCGGCCCGTCGGAAGGGTTGCGGCGGGCCTGGGCCAGAAGGCGCCGACGGCGGCTGCCGACACGGTTCGGAGCGACGGGCACGAGGTCCAGGACGACGTCGGCGCTCTCACCGAGGTCCTCGCGGACGTCGGCCACCGCGTTGGCCAGGGCCTCGAGCGGATCCGGCGTGAGGGGCACTTCGCGCAGGGCGAGATGGTCAGGGAGAGCCAGAGCAAGTTCTGCCCGGGCGTAGTGCATCTCCCGGGTGGCCGGCTTGCCTCGGTGGTCCGCTTCCGGCTTGGCGAAGTCAACCGGCGGGGCGGCGATGGGGTCTGGTGCGATGGTCATGATCTACCTGTCTGTGGTGTGCGTCGGGGGGTTAGGAGCCGAGCCGGATCTGTGGCTGTTCGCGTGTAGCGCGTCCGTCGGCCTCCACGGGCCTCATCTCGACCTGGGCGTAGCCCTGGTGGCGCAGCACCGACATCGCTCGGTCCGGGCCTTCGACCCTCATGGACAGCGCTCCGTTGGAGCAGGTGAAGCGGACGCGGAGGGCGCTGGTGCGGGTCGAGGAGACGAGCCAGCGCGACACGCTCTTGTGTGCCCGGGCCATCTGGTGCCCGAAGCGGATGACCTCTTCCGGCTTCGGGTCGAAGCCTGTGGTCGGCAGCACTTCCAGGGCCGTTCGCTTGGACATCGGGCCGCGGGAAACGGCCCAGCGGACCACGGCAGCGACACCACCGGCCGCCAGGGCGACCAGGGCGACCCACCAGGCGTTGGCCATCACGGAGTCCGCCGCCTGTTCGGCGTGACCGGGAAGGTCCCCGGTGAAGCTGATGATGCCGTCGATGAGGTCGGTCGTGGTCATCGCCCACCGTCCGCAGGCAAGGTCGGCGGCGCGGCGTCAACCGGAGCGGGCACGGGGGAAGTCGGGAGCACGGCGGCACCTCCAGAGAGCAAACGGGCCTTTCGTCTGCTACAGGTGTCGGGATCCGGCTCGGTGTGACACTCCGCTCCAAATTTCTTCGCCGAGTTGCGTCGGGGGGGGGGTACGAAAGGCAGGGAGGGGGGGGGGTGACGCCGCGGGGGGGGGGATAATAAACGCAGAGCCGGCGGGGGGGGGAGCGGGGGGAT
>NZ_JBEXSH010000014.1:0-27020 GCF_040613555.1 Streptomyces sp. NPDC006265 | reverse complement strand
AACACACCCCAACAAAATTCTTCGCGGAGTGGGGCCGCCCGGCGAACCGACACCCCCCGGGCCGTGCGCCCCCCCGGCCGTGGGTCAGATCTTCACGCCGTGACCGCGGAGGTAGGCAAGCGGGTCGATGTCCGATCCGTACTCGGGCCCGGTGCGTATCTCGAAGTGGAGGTGCGGGCCGCTGACGTTGCCCGTGTCGCCGGACCATCCGATCCGGTCGCCGCCCTTCACCTTCTGGCCGACGGAGACGTTCAACGAGGACTGGTGCGCGTACTGCGAGTACTTCCCGTCCCCGTGCTTGATCACCACCTGGTAGCCGTACGCGGAGTTCCAGCCGGCCGTGACCACGGTGCCCGGTCCCACCGCGCGAATCGCGGTTCCCTTGCCTACCGGGAAGTCCACGCCGGTGTGGTAGCCGCTCGACCACATTGACCCCGAGACCCGGTATCCGGTGCCGATGTGCTCGTCGGCGACCGGGGCGACCCATGAGCCCGACGTGCCGCCTGAATCGGGCTCGGTGTAGTCCGGACGCTTCATGATCAAGATTCGGTCCGTCCAGAATGAGAGGGGCTCGATCCGGACGCGGGCACCGGTGTGCGGCGCGTCGATCACCTCTCCGCCGCCGATGAACATGGCGACGTGCTCCGGGCTGGAGGCGCTGCCACCGGAGAAGATGAGGTCGCCGGGGCGCAGGTCCTTCCGCGAGTTGACCTTGCTGCCGATGTTGACCTGGTCGTACGTGACCCTGGGGAGGTTCACGCCGACCTTGCTCCAGGCGTACTTGACCAGGCTGGAGCAGTCGCAGCCGGTAGAGCCCACGAACGGGGGCTTGCAGCTGCCGCCCAGGACGTAGGGAGTGTTGTACGCCTCCTTGGCACCGGCGACGACTTTGGCCAGACCACCGGAGACCTTGCCGTCCATCGGAGCGGCCCACTTCTCCGCCCGCTCCCGAATCTCGCGGACGTAGTCCCGGGTCTCCTTGTACGGCGGGATGCCGCCGTACAGCCTCACCGCGCCGCCGCCGGCGTTGTACGCGGCGAGCATGTTGTCGACGACGTCGCCGGGCACGCTGCGGATCTCGTCGGCGAGCTTGCAGTCGTAGGACACCATCGACGGGACGGCGTCCTCAGGATCCAGGGGGTCTGCGCCGCCCTTCTTGTTGGCGTCGATGCCCTGCGTGGCCCAGGTGGAAGGGATGAACTGGGCGATGCCCAGCGCACCCGCTCCGCCGTCGGGCGGGTTCTTGCGGAAGTTGGACTCCTGGTAGAGCTGGGCGGCGATCAGCGAAGGCGTGGTCTCCGCGCAGCCGTAGTCCCGCACCGCGTTGAGGATGATCGGGCGCAGCCAGTCGGGGATGTCCTTGGTGTCCGACAGGCCGCCGCCGAATCCCGCGTTCTCCAGCGCGTCACTGGTGTTGTCCTCACCGATCGCCGACGTGAGCGCCAGCACGGCGGCCAGCACCAAGCCGAAGCCAAGCAGGCACGACAAAAGAATCGCGATCACGACTCGGCACAGGGCCTTGGACTCGCCTTGCTCAGACATTGGGAAGCCCCACGACGCGCCAGCTGCCGTCGGCTCCGCGGCGGAGCTTGAGCGCCACCTGTTCTTCCGACTCGGTGGCAGCACCCTTGGCCGGCGTCTCGGCCAGCCTGTAGATCACGCGCGCGAAAGCGGAGTCCTCGGTCGGCGCGGGAGCTCCGTCCGGCAGGGCCACCCGCAGGATGGTCACCGTCACCTGGACCTGGCTGTCCCTCCAGTTCAGCCACTGCTGCCGGCCGGCGTTGCCGCTGGTGTGCGTGCGCAGGTCCTCGGCCAGGTCGCCGTCGGCGTAGGCGGCGGCACGCCGGGAGGCGTCGTCGAACGAGGCGTCCCGGCCCGGCCGGGCGTCGTGGCTGGCCCACGCGGTCGTGAAGGCCCTGGCCGCTTCCTGGATCGGAACCGACACCGGGCTCGGCTCCCAAACCACAGGAGGCTCGGACGGCTCGGCTGCCGGCGACGTCTTTGCCGGCTTGGCACTGCTGGGGGTGCTTTCGGGCGCAGTCGTGGAGGTTGGGACCGTAGGGGGTGAGCCGGAGGTGTGGGGACGCTCCCCTCCGCGGAGCCCGAAGAGCAGGAGGGCACCGACGGCGGCCAGGACTGCCGCAGCGACGAACAGCATGATCGTCCCGCGCTGGGCACGCGCGACATCGGTTGTGGGCATGAGGGTCCCCCGTGAGGTGGTTCTGGTGTCTGGGCGGCCGGGGCCTTTCGGGCCCCGGCCGCAGCCCGGCTACGGCCGGGGCCTGGGCGGCCCGGGCGGCCGCGTGGCACGCCGGATGACCCGTGGCGGAGCCGGCGGCTTGGCCGGCGTCGTCTTCTTCGCAGCCGGTGGCGTCGGCGGCGCAGGGGTGGGCGGGGTCGGCATCTTCGGCACCGCGGCTGGCCCGGCGGCTGGCGGCTTCATCGAACTCGGTGTCTTCGTACCGGTCTTGGGCGCGGGCTTCCCCGGCGTCTTGGCGCCGGCCGCTGCCGGCGCGCCCCCAGGAGTCTTCGCTGCGATGGCGCCGGCCCGGGGGCCGGGAGGAGTCGCGGCCCCCGGGTTCGGCTGGATCTGGGCCAGACCGAGGTTGACCTGAGCCTTTGTCCTCTGCTTCGCCACGAACTTGCCGGCGGTAGCGATGTTGCGCTTGTACTCGGCTCCGAAGTCCTTTGCCTCCTGCACCTTCTTGTCGATGGTGCGTGCCTTCACGGCTTTGAGGTCGTCGCCGACCTTCTTCCCTCGCGCCATTGCCGCAGCACCACCACGTTTGGTCGAGGCGACACCGCGGGGGATTCCCACGGGCGCTCCCACTGTGGCCATGAAGGCGAACTTCGTCGCCTTGGCGCCGTACTTGGCGGTGGTGGCGGCTGCCTTGCCGGTGGCCATGGTGGCCCGGCCGCCCCGGGTCTGGGACATCTTGTTCGCGGCGGCGGTGGCCAGCCGCTTCTTGAGGGTCTGCTTGGCTGCCTGCTGCGCCGCGACCTTCGCCGCCGTACTCGCACCGCCGGTGCCGACCGCCGCAGCAGTGTTGGTGGCGAGGCGGGCCGCAGTCCGCAGCCGGCTCGCCTTGCGGTTTGCCTGCGGCGAGCCGACCCAGGCGTTGCGGGTGGTCTTCAGGCCCTTGCCGACGGGCTGGGACACGCGCCGCGCTTCACCGCGGGCCTCGCCCCACATCTGCTTCAGCCCGGGAGCGGTCTCCGCGTAGCGGCCGGGGCTGGCGAACACCGAGCGGCGAGAGCCGCCGACGCGGGCGTTGGCGAGCTTGCGGTTGAGGTTGACCGCGATGCTCTGTGCCGTCTGCTTGATCTTTTTGTGGCCGGCCAGACCGGCGACGGCCGTGACGTCAATAACGATGAACTTGACGGCCAGGACATCTCCGGTGTCCGCGTCGATCAGGGCCAGGATGATCAGAATGAAGATCGCCAGGAACAGGATGGCGATGATGATGCCGAGGACAGCCTTGGTGATGGCGGAAAACCAGCGCCACAAGGTGGCGCGTCCGCCGCCGGGCAGAATGCCGGCGGTGAGTGCCCAGTGGCCTCGGATGGCCTCGAATGCCAGCCAGCCCTGCGCGGTGAGGAATGTGCCCGTGACCAGGACCATGAGAATGGCCACGATGACGGCCGCGAGCGCGACGAACAGGGCCGAGAATGCCATGTCGGCGCTGGCCCGCTTGGCCTCGGGCTTCACGTCCCCGCATGCAGCCTCGAACTTCATCGAGTTCTCGTTGAGCTGCCCGATGAAGTTCGTGTCGTAGATCGAGTCCATCATCGCGGCGTCCCAGTAGTTCATCCCTGTCTGGTCGAGGTTGAACTCGGCGAGCTTGAACTCGCGGAAGGCCTTGTCGCACTGCCCGTCGAAGGTCTGCCCGTACACCATGAGCTGGTTGGGCCGGACGATGAACGCCTCGACCAGCGCGTCGGTGATCGGCTTCGCCACGTTGTCCGGGTCAGCGCTGCCCTTGGCGCTCGCGGGATCGTCGGCCAGCACGATGGAGGCGATCTCCAGCGTGAAGTCCTTCGCCTTGCCCAGCAGACCTTCCTCGGACAGGAGCATGGTGGAGCCCTGCGGCTGCGCCTGGTCATGCTGGCCGAGAAGGACCTGGGCCGGCGAGACGAGCACGGTGGTGGTCAGCGCGGCGACGACCAGGGAGACCCCGATCTCGGCGAAGCCGCGCGAGCGCTCCTTGAACAGGATCAGCCAGCCGCAGTAGAAGCCGGCGAACGTCAGGAACAGGCCAGGGAGCCCCAACCTGTCGATGACCTGGTTCTTGATGGTGCTGGAGATGTCATCGACGGGACCGACCATGACCTGGGCAAGCCCGAAGTTCAGCGCCCACTTGATCAGCCAGCAGGTGAAGCCGATGACCCACTTCGAGACGCCGAAGAGCAGCTGCGCGACGATGTTCCAGATCTTGAGGTCGATGTCCTTCCAGCCGCCCGTGTCCGTCTTGACGGTGTAGGAGCTGATCGGGACGCCGTCCTTGTCGGTGACGTTGAACGGCTGCAGGATGCCGTCGCTGCCGTCCTTCGGCTTCTTGCCGAGATCCAGGCCGGCGATGGGCTTCGCCGGTGCCGAGGTGCTGGGCGACGGCGACGGATCCGCAGACGCTGCAGGGGCCAACACCACGGTGAACAGGGCCAGCAGAATGCCGATCAGACCGAGCCGCCGCTTGAGGCCTCTTCGCTGTATGTGGCTCATGCCAGGGCTCCGTCCGCCAGCTCGGCGAACTCCACAGCCTCGTCATCGTCTTCGGTGCTCTGTCCGGGCGTTGTGGTGATCGCGGCGGCCGCGTTCTCGTCCGCCGGGATCAGCACCTTGATGCCGGCAATCCGCTTACGGAGGTCTCGGTACAGGCCCTCGCCGGCGCGCAGGACCCGCTCGGTCTCGCTGACATTGAGGGGGGAGAGGTTCTCGGTGATCACCTTGAGCATCTCGCCGTCGGTCGGGTCGAGGTCGAGGAACTCCAGGCACCGTGCGGCGAGGGCCTTGCCGCGGTGACGGAAGACGAAGATGTGGCTGAGCAGGGCGCGGATCTTGTCGCCGATCTCGCTTTTCGGGCCGATGTCGTACGGGTCGTGCGAGCCGGCGAAGGCGCCGGCGTTGTGCTTGCGGCCGTCGGCGATGAGTTCGAGCAGCAGGTTGGAGCCCTCGGCGGAGGAGGTGAGCCACCAGCACTCGTCGAGGAAGACGCCGGTGAAGTCGTTGGGATCGGCGAACGCGATTTCGCGGCACAGGGCCGTCATCAGGTACATCAGGCGCCACCCGAACCGCTTCTCGACTTCCAGGGAGGGCAGGCGGTGCTCGGAGAGTTCTTCCTTGGTGGGCAGGCCCAGACGGTCGACGGCGAAGACGATGCTGTCGGCGTCGGTGATGCGCACGACCGGCAGCGACTGGTCGAAGATGACGCGGCCGAGGTCCTTCTTACTGAGCGAGCGCAGTTTCCGGACGAGCTCGGAGGCGGCGGCGCGCACCGCGTTGTCGTTCGGCTCGTCCGGGTCGGGCGTGCGGGCACGGTCGGCCAGCGTGTCCATCAGCGCGGTCATGCTCGGCTTGGGTCCGAGCCGGGTGGCCTCGATCGCCTCGGCGAGGGTGATGCCCTCGATGCTCATGGAACCGATGTCGAGGAGCGGGGTGAGGAAGGACTCGGTGTAGCGGGCGGCGCGCGGGCCGCGGAAGACGCGCAGGGGGTCGAGGGAGACGCCGGCGTTCTCGTCGACGTTGATGATCTGGGTGGTGCCGGGGCAGGCGTTCGCGAACCGGCTCCATTCCTGCTGCGGGGTGCGGTCGATGACCAGCGCGCGGCCGCGGGAGTTCCTCTGTCCGGTCCGGTGGCCGGTGGTCAGGATGCTGTACATCGCGCACTTCATCGCGACGGACTTTCCTGAGCCGAGCTCGCCGACGAACGCGGCGGACGCGGAGGCGTTGACGCGGGGGCCGTGGGAGAAGTCGACCAGCACGGGGCGGACGCCGCCGCCGTTGAGCTGGAGACCGAAGAGGCTGCCGGAGTCGTCGCCCAGGCCGGCGCCGCAGAACGGCATGCTCATCGCGAAGTCGCGGGCGAGGAGGTACTGGGTGTAGTCGAGCATCGGCCCGGGGGTCTTGGTGCCGGGCAGCATCCCGTGGAAGAGCGCGACCTGGTCGCCGGTGGGCCGCACCAGCGTGTAGTCGTTGCCGCCGAAGTGGTTGGCCAGCGACGTCGCCTTTTCGTCTGCTTCCTCAGGGGTGGTGCCCCACACGCAGGTGGCGACGGTGGCGCGGATCTCCACCTCGGTGGAGGAGGCGGTGAGCCGGTCGCGGTACTCGTCCAGGGCGAAGCTCGCCTTGTCGAGGGACGCCGGCACGCCGGAGGTCTCGCCGTCGTACTCGCCGCGCTGGTGGGCAAGCTCGCGCTGCTGGCGCCGGGACTTCGGCTCGGCCTTGGAGCCGGACTCGACGTGAAGCCGGACCGCCCAGTCCACCGGGAAGTTGAACTCGTCCAAAGCCGCGAGGTACTCGCTGCCGGGGAACCGGAAGGCTTCCGGCATTTCGGAGAGCACGCAGAACGCCTGGTAGGAGTCTCCGTGTTCGCTGGTGGCGCGCAGGTAGCGGCGCTTGAAGGGGTTGGTGGGGCCCTTGGAGGGCCGGTTGCCGCGGCCGCCCTCGTCGAGGATGACCTGGGTGTGCGCAGTCACCGTGTGGCCGCGGCCGCGCAGGGCCCGCTGTGCGCCGTCCTCGGGCAGCAGCGGCTCGCTCAGGCCACGGCGGGCGCTGTGCCCGTAGATCCAGAGGATCTCCGCCTCGGTGGCCGGCCGCATCTTGATGCCGGAGGGCCAGCCGGCCGCCAGGCGGGTGGCCTGCTCCAGGCGCTGGCGCTCCTCCGAGGGGGATATCGGGGCGACCGGCAGGCCGAGGGCGCCCATGACTTCCGACTGGACGGAGGACAGGACGGCCCGGGTGCTCTGCTTGAAGTCGACGTGGGGCAGGGGGATGGCGAGGAAGTCGACGCGGCCGGTCAGCTCCAGGTCCTGAAGCTGGTCGAGGACCTTCAGTGCCAGGTCGACGTACTCGGGGGAGGCGTCGAGGTCGACGCCGGCGGTCATGCGGGTGACGACCGACGCGGCGTCGACACTCGGGCACAGGCTGAGCAGGAGGGCCTCGCCCCGCAAGCTCTTGAAGAGGGCCTCCAGGGAGTCCAGCCGCTCACGCTTCGTGGACTTGGAGGCGTGGGTGTAGTTCTCGGTGTCGACGCGCCAGACCGCCCACACGGTGGCGGCGGTGGTCCAGATCAGATGGCCGCTGATGTGCCGGACGGGGAGACGCATGGGGTTCTTCCTTCTGTGCTGGTAGTGATGGCGAGGCGGCTGTTACTGCTCGTCGAGGGAGGCGAGGAGGGCTTGGAGCCCGGTCTTCGGTTCCGGCCGCGCCGCAGCTGCCGCCGCCACTGGGACCGGGGCAGGGCGGGCCTTGCGCGCGGGTGCGGATGAGGGCTGCGCGGCGGCCGCCACCGGGGCGGGCCGCTCGGCGGACCGGACGCGCACCGTGCAGGTGGCGGTCGCCAGTCGCGGTCGAGCGACCCGCTGCGGCTTGCCGGCCAGGCGTCCTTGGGCCGGGGTGGAGGAGTAGATGAACAGGCTGCGCACGGCCCGTGCTGGGTCCCGGCCGTCGAGCCTGGCGTACCGCAGCACCCAGGCCAGGCCCCAGGGGATCAGGGCCATGAGGATGAAGTTCATGGCGCCGAAGTGGGCCCACAGCTCCCTCGTCATGACGAGGAGCCCGAAGCTGATCACCATGGTCATGACCTGGGTGATCGTGTAGGGCCCTCCCGGGAGCCGGCCGGCTCCCGGGAGTTTGCCGATGACCAGCGGGTGCTTACGGGCTCGCGTGTACGAGTGCCCGGTCAGCTCCTCCTCCGAGGCACTCACGACAGCTGCCAGTCCTTACCGGTTCCCGCGGGGCCGGTGGCGGCGTGCGGGTGGACTGACATGGCGTTGGTGCCCGTGTCCTCGATCTCGGAGCCGACCTTGGTCTGCAGGACCGAGAGGTTGCTGATGCCCCACAGGACCAGTGCGGCCAGAACGAAGGCCACGAGGGTGCCGACGAAGGAGCGCGTCTTCCACCAGGCCATCAGCACGGCGATGATCGCCATGAGGGCAGCGACGGTGAGGACCAGCGTGCGGACCTGGCCCGTCTTGGTGTTGGCCCAGTCGAGGACGTCACCGGCGAGGACGACGTGGTCGGGGTTGGCGGCTGCCAGGGTGTGCATGAACAATTCCTCTTTCTTCAGGAGTTCGACGGCGACGGCGAGGGAGTCGCCGTTGTCGCGTCGGGGCTAGGGGTGGTGGTGTGCGGCGCCGCGGACGGTGTGCCGCTCACGCGGATGGCCGGGGCGTCGTCGACAGAGGCGACCTCCCAGCGGCCCGCGCGGGACTTGAGAGTGAGCGCGTAGCTCAGCGAGACCGGGCTGCCGACCTGATCCGTGGCGTCGACCTGGACCAGCTGGTGGCGCACTGTGCCGTCCGCCGGCACCGTCTGCTGTCCGGCGTTGAGCGCGTCGTCCTGGACGCCGGTCACCTTCACCGCGGCGTACGGCGCCGGGTTGATGGCCTGCAGGCGCGTGCCGGGTGAGGTGTAGCGGTCGAGCTCGGTCGAGCCGGTGAGGTAGGCAGACAGGAACCCGCGCGCGGTCTCCACCGACGGGTCCGCGCTGCTCGACCCACGATCGGTTTCGTAGGCCAGGCCGCCGGGCTTGAGGGCGGCGGGCGCGGCCACCTGCGCCGGCAGGGACGTCGCGGTATAGCCCACAGCAGTTGCCGTCTTGTCGGGGCCGCCGGCAGTGGCCGGCCCGGTGGCCTGGATGCCGACGCGGAAGTACTGCACCCCCAGGCGCTTCGCCTTGCCCTGGTCGTCGTGAGCCATGACGTCGGCGGCCACAGTGATCGACCAGTAGCCGGGCTGAACCTCACGGGAGGCGATGACGGTCGACTGCGTGGCCTCACGGGTCCCGGGCTTGACGGCCAGTGCGAAGGAGCCGGAGTAGTACGGGGCCAGGTCCCGCTCGGTGCCCTGTCCGGCCTGCAGGTAGGCGGCGACGAACAGTTCGGCGAAGCCGGCCGGTCCGACCGGAGACGCCGGCGCCGCGGCGGCGACCGGCTTGGTGGCGCCCTGGGCCGGCCCTGACGCGCTGAGGAACGCCAGCATCCCGAGAGCCGGGCCGGACACCACGAGAGCCCACACACCGACGCGGGCCAGCCGGGAGATTCCGGACAGGTGGGCCGTGCTCGTCTTCCACCCGGTCTCATCCGGCTCGTCCGCCGACGATTCCTGGGGCTCCTCGACCTCCTCGTCCCAGACCTCCGTCTCGACGAGCTGACTCTTCCTGTCGGCTTTCCGCTGCCGACGCCGGCGCTTCACGACGCCGTCCGCAGGGCCTGGACGGTCAGGACGGTGGAGATGCGCTCCTTGAGCTCGGCCGGCGTACGGGCCAGCAGTACGTCCCACGACGCAAGGGCCGGCTCGGAGTCGCTGTCGAGGAAGGCACGCATCTGCTCGTGCAGGTCGCGGTCCATCGGCCGGCTCACCAGAGCGGCGGCGATCTTGGTCAGCTCGCGTGAGGCACGGGCCACGCGGGCCTCGTCGGCGTCGAGCAACTGCCGGCCGGTGCCGGCCGGGGACATCGTGGTCACGTGGGTTCTCCCGGAGTCGAGAAGGTTGGGGGACGGGGCGTTCAGGTCGGTCCGGACCGCTCTGGCGGGCCTCTCGCCTGCTACAGGTGTCGGGAAAGCGATCGGTGTGACAGCCGGGCTGAAGTTTTTTCGAGCGAGTTCCGCGACGGCCGAGCCGGCGGTCGCCAGCCGCTGCTCTCAGGCCGCGGCGAAGTACTGGGCGAGGTCCGACTTCGTGCGCAGCGTGCGAAGGGCGCGGCTGGCGTGCTGCCGCAGCAGATTTCCTTCGTGGCCCATGGACCGGGTGGTCATGTGCCGCTGTGAGGGCTGGTGCGAGGTGGACAGGTAGTACCGGGCGATGCGCTGCGCCTCGAGCTCCTTCAGCGCTCCGATCTCCACCGCCCACAGCAGCAGGTCGAGGACCTCTGTCCGAGCCTCGTGGCGCGACAGGGGCGGCTCGTCGCCGTCGACGAGTTCCATCTGGGCGGCGCGCATCAACAGGTCGGCGAGCTCGACCGTGCGGTGCGGGGTCTCGGGCTCCTCGCTGGAGACGACGTGCACGTAGCGGGTGTGGCACTCGGCTTCGGCCAGAGGCGCGACACCGGCGGCGAACTCCTGGAGCTCCTCCACCTCGTCGAGGCAGGCGGCCAGGGTGCGGCGCGTCAGCTGCAGAGTGTCGAGGGCGAGGTTGTTGAAGATCCGCCGCGGCCGCCGGTCGAGCGGGTAGGTGCGGACGACCTCGAAGGCGGCGCCCAGGACCGTCGCGCAGACGTCGTCCCACGGCAGGCCGTACGAGCGCCGCTGGGTCTTGGCCATCAAGACCGCCTTGGGCAGCAGGACCCGCACAGCCACCCGCCACGCGAGGTGAGCGTCGAAGCCGGTCCCGCCGGCCCGCTCGACCAGCAGGTGCATCAAGCGGTCGTGACCGTCCAAGTCACCGCGGCGGTGGTAGGCGGAGATCTTGTCGACCACGTCCTGGGGGCCGGCGGCGCCGGCGAGGTCCGGGTGCTCCTCGGCCCAGATAGCGACGCGGTCCGACGCCCGCAGGTCGCGGCAGAGGACGTCCCAGTCGCGGTTCATCAGGGTGATCGTGTCGTAGCGGGGCGTGGACTCGGAGGAGTCAAGCGCCGGGGTGTGCTGGGTGGTGGCCACGTCCGTGTCCGTCCTTTCGCGCCATCTGGTCTCGATGGCGCTCACACTCCCGAGGCCCCCCTTGACCGCGGTCTGACGGCAATTCCGACGCGATGGGGTCAAGGGGAAACCGGTCCGCGGCGCCCGTGGTCCAGCTGGGCAAGGGGTGCCGCGGTCAAGGGGGTGGACGGAGGGTCAAGGGGGGGTGGCGTCCACTGGGCGAGGCGGACGGATGCGGCCCACTCCGACCGAGGACGCGGTGGAGGCCACTCGCAGTGGATGGAGTTCGGTACGCCGACGTCGACGCCATCCACTGGGTTGGATGGCGCCCACCGCGTGGATGGACGACGGCCGCGCGATGCTCGTCCACATCCACACACTCGCCACCCGAGGTGGGCCGGATCTCCCATCCATCCGCCCATCGCGGTGGCCGCAAACGCCACCCGGTCGGAGACACCCTGGGCCGCCATTGCCTCCACACGCGGTTCCGCGCGGCGCCGGATTCCGACGCATGCCAGAAGCGCTGCCCGGCACCGCGTGGATCCCCTGCTCGCCTGCCGGCCCGCACCAGACAGGCAACCGCCCCTGCGGGTGCCGTACGTGCGCCGGCCTCACCGGTCCTGGCCCGTTGGTGCCAGCCGCGTTTCTCCTTGACCCGGGCCCAGGTCAAGGGGAAACAGCGATTGCCCCGTCCCGTGGTCAAGGGGTTGAAGCAAGGCCGGTCAAGGGGGTGGCCGAGGGATCAGCTGCTGCGGTGAAGCTGGTCAAGGGGGAAGGCGGGAGGGTGCAGGGGGACGGCTGCCAGCGATCACCTCGGGGTGGGTGCACGCCGCCGTTTCACTGCGATCCCGGCTGCGGCTCGGATGGCCGCCGGCGACCACCCACCCACTTCCTCGTCCACCGTCCGCCATCGATGGGGGCCACCGGCGCTCCGGATGGGATGGAGCCCACCGCGTGGATGGACCAGGACCCCGTCCACCGGGTGGCGCCCACCGGATGGTGCGGGCGGGTGGGCGACACCCGATGGCGCGGTCGAACACTCCACCGGGTGGGCTCCACCGCGTAGGCGGTGGCATCGGATGGAGCCCACCCGGTGCGCGGCGCCCGGCGATGGGCAGTGGGCTCCGCGAGTGTGCCGGGTGGGGATGGCGGTGTGCATCGCGCCGGCCTCGATGGTGGTGTCGGTGACGTGTACCCGCGCCGCTCCACCCTTGGCACGAACTCCACGGTGGGGTGTCGCGGGCCCCGTGTTTCTCCTTGACCAGGCTGCGGG
Source organism: Streptomyces sp. NPDC006265 (assembly GCF_040613555.1). Classification (NCBI taxonomy): domain Bacteria; kingdom Bacillati; phylum Actinomycetota; class Actinomycetes; order Kitasatosporales; family Streptomycetaceae; genus Streptomyces; species Streptomyces sp. NPDC006265. The sequence continues at coordinate 14,953 of NZ_JBEXSH010000014.1, read as the reverse complement.
TCAAGGAGAAACCGGCGATCGCGAAAGCTGGTCAAGGGGGGCCTCGGTGACAGGAGCACCGCCGTGCCCGACCTTGGAGCGTCGGCTACGCCCGCGTCCCGCTGTCCCCAGCGGACGATGGTGCGGCGGTGCCGTGGAGGGCGGTTCTCCTCCGGGCCGCCGTCGGCGACCGCGGTGTGGAACGCGGTTGGTCCAACGCCACCGGGGAGTGGCGCACCTCGGCCGGTGGAGTGGACGGCTCACGAGGCGGCCCACTGCAGCCGGCGGGTTCGGCAGCGGACACAGAGGCCGGTGGAGCCGAGGGCCGGGCGGGTGCATCCACTGCCGTCCCACCCCGCGCACGCCTCTGGCTCCGCCGGTGGGGACGGACGGCCGACGGGCACGCCCTCGTGTTCTTCGCGGCACGGCTTGCATCTGCGGTCCGGCTCCGCTCGGTTCAGAACCAGGACGGCGCAGCCGCACTCTGGGCACCGACCCCGGGGAGCCGCGGGAGTGGAGCGGGAGGTGGGGGTGGGGTGGACGACGAGGGCGGGAGTGGGCGCCTCGGGTGGCACGGTGGTGCGGCGCCGGTCGCGGACGATCTCCTCGCACACCGAGCACCGGCGGCCGTTGTTCCACAGGACGCCGGCCTCGCAGTCGAAGATCCCGCAGCCCCAGTGCGGCAGTCCGACGCCGAGGATCCACCGGCCGGGGTCGCGGATCTCGTCGGTGAAGGTCCGGGCGGCCCGTGTCTCCAGACGCTGCCGCAGCCGGGTGTCGTCGATGCCGGAGCGCAGCTGGCGGCCGACTTCGCGGGCGATGCGGCGCTGCATGTAGACGCTGGTCTGTCGGAAGAGTCGGTGCACCGGCTCGAGGACGGCGTGCACTCGGGCGCTGATGGTGAGCCCGGGCCCGTCGTATGCGCTGTCGCGGTTGGTCAAGGGGGTGGCGGAGAGCTTGGTCAAGGGGGTGGTCAAGGGGGTTTGGTGGTCATCCGCGCGCAGCGCGAGCCCGCCTTCGCCCAAGCTGTACGGCAGTTGCGCGCTGCGGTTTTCCACAGCTTCACCTACCTGTACCTCGCCTACGGCGGGTGAGAGGAGGGCTCGCTCGTCATCAGGTCGGTCAGTCCTAGGTTCTTCCTTAGTCGCGAGTGATCCCGCATCAGCCGAGGAACCCGATCCCTCACCAGGACCAGAGGTGGAGGAGGGCGCGACGCCGGTGGTGGGCAGTTGTCCACAGGCCGGGTCCGGTGGAAGGGCAGCGGGGATGTCGTGAGCGATGAAGTGGTGGCGGCCGCGCACGCCGGCCCGCCGCTGCACGGTGATCCACCGTGTCGTTTCCAGCTCGTCGACGATCTCCCCGGCGGCCGCGGTGGTGAGTGGCTGGCCGGCTCGCCGACCGCTGTGGTGGTGGAGCGCCCCTGCGAGCTCCGACTCGGTGAGCGGGATGCGCTGGGCCTGGGCGTAGGCGATGAGTGCGTACGCGCGCAGCTGGCGCGGGGTGAGGTCTTCGGACGCGGCCACCGGGATCCACACGAATCGCTCGGCCGCGGACAGCGGCCGGGTACGGCGCACCGCCGAGGTGCCGCATCCGCCGGGCAGGGAACGGCGGGTCGAGGACAGCTCGACGACGCCGTCGGGCCCGGGACGCATCAACTGCGTCATGCCGCGCTCGACGGAGGCCTTCGACAGACCGACGTACTGCGCGATGGTCACGGTCGCCGCCGTGCATCCCTCAGGACGCGACGCCAACGCGGCGATCTTCACGTACGCGGTCAGCGCGACGTCGGCGTAGTGCGGGTTGGTGACGAGGCGCAGGGGCACCTTCACACGCTGGCGGCGCTGCGGGCGCGCCTGATCACCCGTCGGCGGCGGGCTGCTCGGAACTGCTGCTGTGCGGGGCACGCTTCTCCTGGCGCACCGGTGCCGCGGGGCGGCGACTCGGGTGCGCTGGGTCTCGACGGCGTCCGGCAAGGACGCGCGGTCTGGGGTCTGGCCAGAGGCACTCGGAAAAACTGAAGGAACGGGCCCTTCAGCTGCTACGGGTGTCGAAAAAGCCGACGGTGTGACAGTCCGGCCGAGAAATCCCTGACGACCTTGTGACCAGCAGGTCAAGGGGACGGCAGGGGCGGCGGCAGACCCCCTTGACCAGACCCGTGAAGGGCAGGTGGGCAGGCGCCGTGAGCAAGGGGGCAGCGCTGCCGGTCAAGGGGTGCCGGCCGGAGCTGGTCAAGGGCAGACCGCTGGAGCACTGCGCGCCATGGCGGACCGGAGCCGGAGCCAGGGCCGCGTGCGTGGGCACGCAACGTGGCGCTGACGTCACGGACGGGCGAAAAACCACCGCGATCGGCGTGCTTCGGTGGCGTCCGAGCTGACAAAGGGCATGGGTGTACTGCAAGATGGACCCCGTTCTCCCGGGTCGCCCCGGGAAACGACAAACCCCTTCGGGGGGATTGCTGCTGGAGGGCAGTGATTGCCGGACCATTCGGTCTGGCCCTCGCTCAAACTGGGCCGCTAACCCGGGACTGAGCGGTGACGGCCGGCAGAGGAGCAGCTAACTCCGAAGCCGGCGGAGAGGGGCGAGGAGCAGCCTTTGCTAGAGGCGCCCGCCCGGAAGACCTACGACATCCTCAACTCCCCCTTCCAGGGGGATTTCGTTTTTCTGGGCCCGGCCGCGCCGGGCAGCGCCCACGACAGCGCCGCTCCCGGCGCGGTGAAACCGCTCGGGGTCTGCGCGGTGCTGGTCATGGGAGAACCGCCTTCTCGGTTCGCCAGGCTCGTCCTCGGCGCTGTGCGCCGGGGGCCCGAGGGTGAGGCGTAGTGGATCAAGCGGAAGTCACCCTATCCCCTGACAGCCGCCGTGCACACGCACTCGGCGCGTTGTCCACTCACCGTTAAAAAGTGCGGCCAAAAGGGGGCAGTTGGCGCATGCTTGCGCTAACTGGCGGTTCCCGTACGGATGGTCACGCGATCTGCCCGTACTACCGTCAAAAGATATGAAGTTGGGCGTTCATCCGTGAAGCCGACTCTTCGAATCTCGAATACCGCAGCACCGCCCCGGGACCTGAGGAGCGAGCACTCCTCGGTGGTGGCCGGCCTGGCTGTCCAGTTGTTGGCGTGGCTGGTCTCGCGTCGCAGGGGGCCCACTGTGAACGGTGCGACGGTGGCGGCCTCGGCTCCCGTGACGTCGAGGGCGGCCGGGGTGAAGAGGGTCTGCAGTGCCCATGGCGCGCCGGCCTGCAGCAACACCGCTTGCCGCACGGACAGGGAGGCGTCCGGTGCGAGGTTCAGGGCCTCGACCGCGGCGGCGTCGGTGCCGGGGGCCCCGCTCCTGATGTCGTTGTGGCCGCCGCCGTCGGAATCCGCCGGCCGGACCAACCCGTCCTCGTGCAGCCGGGCCTCCATGGCGGCGGTCGGCTGCAGCACTCGGCTGCGGCGCCGCGGGGCCATTTCGACCAGGCCCTCCTCTTCGAGGACTCGCAGGGCCTGGGCCATGGTGTTCGGGGCGACGCCGTACTTCTCGGCCAACTCGCGCTGACCGGGGAGCTTCTCACCCGGGGTCAACCTGCCGCTCAGGATGTCGGCGCGCAGCGCGGCCGCGACCTGCTCGTGCGGGTGATGGGACGTCATGGGCACATCTTGCCGCACCCGCCAGAGCTCCCGGCTCATCCGCTCCACCTCTCCTTGACGTGATCGCCAATGGCGTGCATCATCTGACTCAACTGCATTAAGGCAGTTAAGGCAGATGGCGCGTGAAAAAGCAAGGCGGCCCCCGGGGCTGGTCCCCCCGGAGGCCGTGAACGCGCCTCACCCACCAGAGCGCAGGAGATGAGAACGCGTGAACACCATGATGGCAGCCCACTCCACGACGCCGGCCCGCGCCCGTGGAACCACCGAGGACAAGATCGCCCAGTACCTCGCCGACACCGAGTCGATCGACGACCTCGTCGCCGGCGGCTACCTGGCCGGCCACGACGGCCGTCTCATCGCCCAGCAACTCCGAGCACCGCAGCTGCGCCGGTCCCTCACCCACTCGGTCTGCTACACCGTCCAGCCGGACGTCGACAACTTCTACCAGGAGGACGGCGAACCGGACGCCGACTGGCAGCAGCGCCGCGCCCGCACGGTCCGCGACCACTGCACCGTCTGCCCGGTACGCGCCGCGTGCGCCGAACTCGCACTTCGCGACGAGGACACCGCCGGCGTCCGTGGCGGCCTCGCCCCGGACGAGCTCGACAGCCGGCTCGCGGCCGAGACCACCAGGCTCAAGCGAGCCCGCGCCGCGGACGAGCGGGCCGCCGAGGGGCAGCGCGCCCGCATCGCCGCGGGGGCGGAGCTGCAGAGGCTCTGCGGCCAGTACCTCGGCGCCTCCGGGAAGCCCGAGAAGCGCCTGGAGAACATCGAGAACATCCGCAAGGCCGCCCGCAACCGCGACGAGCTTGTCGCCGCGCACCGCCGCGCCGCCGGCTGGACGGGCGCCGCATGAACCCCGCCGGCGACGCACACGCCCTCAACCGCGCCCTGGTCAGCGCCCTCGCCCACCGCGACGACGTCCTCTTACTCCCTGTCCTCGTCCCCGCCGGCACCGACATACCACCCGTCAACCCGCTCACCGTGCTGCTCCTGGTCCTGCTCCGCCAGGCCACGGCCGAGCGCGACGCCTTCAGGGACTGGATCACCCAGGACCCCACCCCGCCCAGCGACGACCCGCTGCGCGCCCGGGCCGCCGAAGCGGCCAGCAACCTCGCCAGGAGGGACTCCCCGTGACACCCGACCTCGCCCCCCACGGCGCGGCCCTCGCCGAACTCTTCGGCAGCTGGCAGTTCGTCCTCGGAACGCTCGTGCTCACGCTCGGCCCGGCGATCGCCCTGCGCCGGCGCCGCGTTGCCCTGGCCACGCTCACCGACGACGAGCGCGCCGCAGCCGCCGACCGCCGCGGCCGACGGGTCGAAGACGTCCTCACCGTCGTCATCGCCGCGGCCGCAGCCGCCCTGTCGGCCACCGGTCTGCGCCGGGTCGGCCACCACCAGATGGGCCTGGAAGCCCCGTACGACCTCCTGCCCTTCGTCGCACTGGACGTCGCGGCGATGGTCTGCGGCCGCCGAGCCCGCCGCCGAGCCCGCGACGGAGACGGGCCAGGCCTGTCCGGAGCACTCTTCTGGATCCTGGCCGGCATCAGCGCGGTCTTCTCCGCTTCCGAAGCCGACTCCCTCCTGGGCGGCGCCGTTCGCGCGGTGTGGCCGGTCCTGGCCGCCGTGCTCTGGGAGATCGGCTCGCTCGAGGAGCGCCGCGCCGCCCGCACCAAGGGCGGACGCCCGGATCGACGCATCGCCCTGGTGCGCCTGCTCCACCCCGTCGAGGCCTTCCGCGTCGCGCTGCTGCTCGCCGCCCGCCAGGACCTGGCCCAGGAGGAAGCCACCGTCGAGGTCCGTATCTCCCGGGCCGCCTACCGCTGGTACCGGCTGCGCCGCGCGCAGGAAGCGGTCAAGCGGAACGCCAGGATGACCCGTTGGGCATACCGCCTCGCCGAGATGCATGCGGACGCCCGCGCCCAGGATGCCAGCGAGCGGGCAGGATGCTCCGACCCCGTCATCCTGAAACGCGTCGTCGCCCGGCTGCAACTGCGCGTACGCCAGTCCGACATTGCCGGGATGAACCTGAGGAATCCCGCCGCGTTCGAGGGCATCCTCAGCACCCTGATCGGCGCCATCCCGACCATCCCATCCCAGGCGACGGACCCTCATCCCGCGCCCGCATCCCACTCCGCCGACGACGAAGAACCGCAGGCCAAGGCCAGGATGGCCGATGACGGCGGACCCGAGGAGGACGGCGACGACGAGGACGCCGCCTTGCCGCACCCGGACGTCGACGCCGAGCAGGATGAGGAGGCGGCCGCGGAACGGAAGACCGACGCCGAGGTCATGACCGCCTTCGTCGAGACCGTTCCCCGCAAGGATGACGGCACGTTCGCCTGGGGCATCAACAAGTGCGCCGAAGCCCTCGGCATCGGCAACCCGCGGGCCGAGCGGTTCCTGAAGACGCAGGCCGAGTGGCTGCCCAAGGCTCTGGCAGACCATCCTGCGGCGCACGGCGCCGACGGTGAGGAACCTGACCACTTCGACCAGGCCCTCGCCCTGGCGAACGAGCCGCCGCAGCCGGCCGCCGAACCCCGGACCCTCGATCCCGCACCGCCGCCGGCCGGACAACAGCTGTCCCTCGACGAGCGCTTCGCCCTCGACCCGACCGTGGGCGACTTCGAGCAGCACGACAGCGGCCTCCTCCTCCCCGCAGCAGCCGGCATCCGGCAGCCCTGACCTGACGCCTCGCTCCGCAGGGCGCCCGAAGGCTGCCCGCGAGCACGACCGTGAGGACCACCCATGCCCGCCACCTCCTTCGACCAGCACGTCACCGAAGCCCTAGACCTCATCGCACCGGCCCGCCGCCAGGTGAACGCCGCCCGCGCGGCCCGGACCGCCGGCGCCCCGCAGCACCGCCGGCCCCGCCTCGCCCTCGTGCGGCGTCCCGCCTCCCACGAGGGGAGCGAGCAGTGAGCACCACCCCTTCCACCCGCGGCGAGCCGCACAACACCCCGGAGACGGAGGGCACCATGGGAGCTGACGAGACGCAGCTGCGCCGCATCCTGTCCCGCGTCGGTGTCCGGCCACTCGGTCATGCCGAGCAGCCCGTCGACGAAGAGCCCGAGCCGACCGCGGCCCGCCCCGCCCCGTACCTGCCGTCCACCGCCGACACCCGGCGAGACCCGGCCGAGCCCGGCGGCGGCCGACTGCCCGCGCCCGGACAGACCATCGACCTCACAGAGCCCCCTGAGCGGCAGACCCAGGCGGACCAGCCGACGCTCCCCGAGGAGCAGGACGACTCGGCCGACCCGGCGCAACGCCCCGCGATGCGACGCGCGGGTGAGGCGGCGAAGAGCGTGTGGCCGCCCCGCGTCCCCTGGCGCCGGCACAAGGACGACGACCAGGGCGAGGGCCCTGCCGCCGCCGCGGCCGTCGACGAGGGCGCCGCCCAACCGGAAGCCGACCAGCCCGACTGGTACCGCGTTCAGAAGACCGATGATCCGCAGGCAGCGGACCCGGGCACCTACGAGGTGCACAACCACTACTACGGCACTGGCCAGGACTCCTCAGCACCCGCAGTGCAGGGGGCCAGCCGGAGCCGCAACCGCGGCTCCCTCACCGCCTGGTGGGCATCGCTCACGCCGCTGCAGCAGTTCATCCTCCACAACGGATCAGCTGCAACCGCCGGCGCCTGGGGCTGGGGCATGTTCACCGCCCAATGGAACACCGGCCTGCCCCAGTGGACCCTCGCCGTCATGCACGACGCTGCCGCCGGCAGCACCGAGCCGTCCACCCCGTTCATCGTCGGCGGCGGCGTGGTCTTGCTCGCCGCGGTCGTCGGCGGCGGCGTCACCGCCTTCGTGGAGAAGTGGCTGTACCGGCTGCCCTCGTTCTGCATCGCCGTCCGCTTCCTTACCCACATCCCGGTCGCCTCCGCCGGAATCGCCGTCCTGCTGTTCTCCGCCCCCACCTTCTAAGGGACACCCGTGACTAGCCTGCTCGCCGCCGGGGCCGGTTCCAGCGCCCTCGGCCCGATGTCCGCCACCACCATCAGCGTCATCTTGATCGTCACGCTCATCTACGGCATCAAGGGGAAGGGCAGGAAGAAACTGGCCCTTGGCCCCGCCCAGGCCGTCGGCTTCTTCGCCGAGCTCGCCTTCCTGCGCGCCGGCTCCTGGCCCCACGACCTCGGCACCGCCGTCCAGGACATCCCGCGGCAGGTGGCCGCGAACCCCGACCTCGGCAACATCGGCATGACCGGCGTGGTGATCATCCTGCTCGTGCTGTCCGCGTTCGCCCCCCTCGTGCCCTTCACCGGCGCCCTGTGGGGAATGCTCACCGCGGCCGCCATGGCCGCCGCGCAGGGCTCTGTCTGGCGGGCGGTCATCTCCGTCGCCACCGCCGCGCTCTCCCTGGTGGGCGCATGACCGGCAAGCCCAACGAGACCCAGGCCGGACAGCCGGAAACAACGAAGACCGCCAAGCGGGAACGACGCAAGCCCACGCTGCAGGAGATCCCGTTCGTCCGCGAAGTGCCCGTCGTAGCCAGCGCCAGCATGGTCGTGCTGCGCTACGTGGGCGCCTGGCTGCGAGGAGGCGATGAGGAGAGCGGCGGGTTCGGCGTCCGCCTGCTCGCCCTCGGTGTCGCGGGCTACGTCGCCCTTTACTTCGCAGAGAAGCATCCCGGGCTCTGGTACGTCTACGGCGGCGCCGGCTTTCTCGTCGTCACCACCGTCGCCGTCCGCACCGGCCTGGCGGCCGGCCGGACCGTGAAGGACTTGGAAGCCACCCCGATCCCTGCTGAAGAGGAGCCGGGCACCGACGCCCCAAACGATCATGAAACGCCGGGGGAGGAGGACCGTGAAACAGAGCCGCCCACGGCCAGCCCGGCCGAAGCCGACGCGGCGTTCGGCTTGTTCGTCGAGCACAACGTCGCCTTCGCCGTCCGCACCGATCCCAAGGGCGACCGAAAGGGCGTCCACACCGACACCCTCCTCAAAATCCTTCATACGACGGGGATGCTGACCGACTGGACCGAACCCATGCTGAGGCAGAAGTGCAAGTCTCTCGGCATCCCCGTGCGCACGCAGATGGGCATCCGCGGCCGCAACTACTTCGGGGTCCACGTCCAGGACCTTGAGCAGTCCCTCGGCAGGGCCGTACGCGTACCCCCTCAGCTCGTCCCCGACATCACCCTGAACGCCCCTCCCGCACCCCCCGCCGAGCCCCCCGCTCCACTCCCCCAGGTCACCCTCATCCAGCCCCCTGCAGGAGTGGGCTGAACCACCCGCCCTCGCCCCCTGCCGGCCGCCGACCGGAGGGGGCGTCCGGGTGCTCACAACCGGCCTTTCACGCGGCACCACTCCCCTCCCGGGAATGGGATCCTAGACACCACTACTAGCCACATCTACGACCGCCTGACCTGCGCATCTATCGGCACGGTAGATGCGTCTATCGCGCCCATCTACCGCACCCAACCGGCTTGTTCCCGTCCCGCCGCGCGCGACCGCCCGGTACGGTCAAACCACACTTCAGAGGACCAGTGGGGGGAGAGCCCGCGGTGGCATGGCGGTACGAGTGCGGCCCCTGCGGAGTCACGACCGGATGGCTGCCGAAGGACCAGGCCTCCGCCAAGCGGGACGAACACCGGGACACCGCTCACCCCGGCATGATCCCGACGGTCGAGGTCTTCGAGTCCAATGCCCGGCCGATCGCCAAGGATCCGGCCGCACTGCGCATGTGGGCGGTCATCGCAGTCGTGTGCCTGCTCGCCTGGGTCATTCAGCTCATCCGCTGACCGGAGCCCGCGTAGCGATGCCTGGGTGTGCCCCGCCCTGAACATCTGACGCATGACGAAAGCCTGTTGCGGTCGCGCGCCCAACTGAACGTTGCGTATTAATAGTTCACTGTGTACTGTGGTTTCGGCGGAGAAAGTTCCGCATCTGTGTCACACGCAGCTCGCCTACGACACCTGTAACAGACGAGCGCACCCACACACCTTCCTGGAGTCCACCGTGACCACGACCCGCACCCTGATGCTCGGCACCGCCGTAACGGCCGCCGCGCTCCTCGCCCTCACCGGCTGCGCCAATGAGCCCGTCAAGAACGGCGAGGTCATCGACAAGCGCGGCCACGCCGGTCGCTGGATCCCTGAATACGAGGACGTGTACCGCGAGAACTGCACGACGATCCGCACCAGCTCGTTCACCGCCGCCTCCTTCACAGGCCACAGCAGCGGCTCCAGCGGCGGCAAATCCGGCTCATCCGGCCGCACCGGCAAGAACAACACCGGCAGTTCCGGCGGTTCGTCCGGTGGCACCCCGCCCGGCAAGTCGCTCACGAACGGAGGCACCTCCGGCACCACCAAGCCCGGCTCTTCCGGCTCGACCACGGGCGGCAGCACACAGCCCACCAAGAAATGCCAGCGCCAGCACGTCGGCCAGAAGCAGACCGGTCAGCACTGGCAGGCGGGCAAGTGGGAGCTCCAGCTCCGCGACGGCGACCGAACCGGCTGGATCACGGTCTCCCAGACCACCTACGACGACACCGACCTTCACGACCAGATCTGACCGACCACCCCCGGAGACCCGTCCATGCCCGCCCTCCCGCCCGGCGACCTCGACCCCTACAAACACCTCCTCCACCCCGAGCTGCACCCCGTCGCGGACTCACGCTGGCTCGGCCAAACCGTCCACGGTCCCCGTCGGAGGCGGTCCACCATCAAGCGCGTCTACGCCACCCCCTTCGGCGTTGACGTCGCCCTCTGCCACCACCCGATCCACCAGGCATCCATCTTCGAAACCCTCCGCCTGGAGGTCACCGACATGCTCTCCTCGCCCGACCAGCCCGCCACCCAACGCACCGCCTACCACCGCAACTACCGCGAACTCCTCCGACTCCACGGCAAAGCCGCCGACGGCAAGATGTCGGCCCGCACCCGCCACGCCATCCAGCGCCGGTCGGCCTTCTGGGAGCGGTACCTCAACGCGAAGGTCTATGTCGAAGCGGCCCTCCTCGAAGGCGTGCAGGCCGACGATCAGGTCGTCGACAACCTCGGCGTGCAGATGACCGTGACCAATCCGGACGCCAAACGCGACAAGTTCAGGAACTGGCGGACCGAGATGACGGTCAAACTCACCCCCCAGCACGCCCACCTCGCCAACCACTGGCGCCCGGCCGACACCGAGATCGCCTGGCCCATCCGTCACGAAGGCTGGGGCCTGCTTCCCACCCTCGGCCTCCTCTGATCCCTCCCCCAAAGCCCCCGTGAACCCACCCGTACGACTGGCCCTTCTCCCCGGCGACCTGCTGCCACGCGACCAGTTACCCACCCCCAGCACCACCCGCCGCTGACTACCTCGACGCGGGGCCACCATTCGGTGGCCCCGCATCATCCAAAGGAGACACCAGATGCACCTCTTCCTTCTTGGGACCGTCCTCGGAGCCGCCGTCACCCTGCTCGCTCTCGCCCTCGGCCGGCGCCTGACCCGACGACCGCACTGCCCCTGGTGCGCCACAGCATCCGCCTGGCCCACCTCCCAGCACGACCCCCTGCACTGCCGCGGCTACGTACAAGAACGCCGCCGCGAACGCCTCCGCGACATTGCACACGGACGCCCGGTCCCCGAACCGAACCCCTGGGGCTACGCACACCTCCTCGACGAGGAACGGCGCTAGCCACAGCGCAGGCTCCGCCCCGTCATCGCCGGCCACGAGCCCGTCCAGCCACTTCACCCAGCCCACCAGATGAGGACCGATGGTTCGCTGCCCCGCCGCACTTCCGACGGATCACACCCCCTGCCCCGGCCCCGTCACCATCACCGTGCTCGACGCGGACAACGCCGGCGCCGACGGATGCGAACACCACGCCGCACGCCTCCTCGCCGTCCTCGACCGCGGCCGCGTCTTCGCACTGCCCCAGACCCCCGCCGGAGCCGCCCACCGTGTCTTCAAGGCTGCAGCTCCGCAGGACGTCCGCCTCCACCGCCTGGCCGACGCCATCGTCACCCCGCCTGCAACGCCCCGCTGAAGCGCGGGCCGGCCAGGCCCCGCTCACCCACGACCAGTCATCCTGAAGGGAACCCCGTGCCTGCCGGCCACCACCCTGAACACGCCGTGAGGGCGTACCGCGACGAACGCCCGTCCATCACCCGGCTGATCCTCGAAGCGCGTTGGGCGCACTACCGCCTCACCGATGCTCTGGAACACGACCCCGACAACAACGCCGTCCCCGCCCTGCGCCGCGTCAAGCTCCTGCATACCGGCGCTCTCATCGACGTCCTCGCTCTGCGCACCCGAGACCCCGACCTCTACGAAGCCGCCCGCGACCATGGCGCCATCCTCCGCGAGCTCGACCACCTGGCCCTCGACGACCACCCCCGAAACGGCCTCAACCACCTACGGGCCCAATACGCCCGGCTCCACCACCACACCCACGGCGACGCATGCCGAGCACCCCACGCCACTGACGACTCTCTGCCGCTCAGGCGCCCGTTCCGCCGATCCGGCCCCCGGCTCGTTTGGCAGATGCTCGACACCTACGCCTGGGCCAACCTCGGCCTCACTCCCCGCTTCGCCGCCGCCGACGTGGCCAGCGAACAACGGCAACACCTCATGACCCGCGGACTCCTACTCGACTGGGCCGCCACCGCAGCACCGGCCGACAACGCCGCAGCGGCGGCCGCGGCTACCGCCGGCCACGCCCTGCGCGCCTTCGACCGCCGGCCGGCCCTGAGCGACCTTCACGCCCGCGCCTACCTCCTGGACGCCTTCCGCGACTTCGACGACCAGGACGAAGACGACGACCCACACCCCCACGACTGCGCAGGGCGATGCGACGGCACCGGCGAAGTCCTCACCGTCCTCACCTGGGAGGACCACGGTGACGACATCTACACCGCCGTCCACCAGGAGCCGATCCTCTGCTTCGGCGCCCCCACCGGCCACGCCCCTGACTGCACCACCTGCGAGGGCCACGGCTTCACCTACACGCCCGGCTACCGCGAGCTCTGCCTCGCCGGACGCATCTTCGACGGCGACCCCCTCCCGGCCACCGTGACGCCGCAGGGAGCATGACCCCACCGCGTCCCAGGCGGCCAGAACCGCCGGCGCCGAACTGCACGTCCGACCTGCGCATGCGCCGGCCGTCCCCGGGCCGCTCCGTCGGACTGTGATTTCTCTCCCCCACCCCAAGTGTGGGAGAAATCTCCCCCACCACGGCGACTGAGAAATCTCCCCCCTGAATGGAGGGAGATTTCTCCCTCCCCGGATGGAGGGGAGATCTCTCCTCCCCGAGATGCAACGGCCGGGGGGTGATTTCTCTCCCCTCCGGCATCCGGGGAGGGGAGAGAAATCACCCCCCGCGAAAGAGCAGGACTTGGCCCCGCAGACCACCGCCAGAGGCCCGCTTGCCCTACAACTTGCCCCACAACATGCCCTACAACTTGCTCTACAGGTTGCCTTTCAACTTGCCCCACAACTTGCCCCCACGCTGACCACCGATACGGGAACCTGCACTTCAGGAGGACGGTCAAGGGGGTTGGGACGCGCCGACTACTTCTCTACGAGACCCCAAAGGGCACTGAGGACATCAGCGAAGAGCCACAGGCAGACGACAGGAAGGAGGAAGCCGACGGGAGGTGAGGAGGAAGCGACATGGATGGGAGAGCAGCAGGACGGGAGGAGCGAACACCGAGAGCAGGCGGACCGAGAACAGTAAGCGAGACGTAGAGGCGCAAGAGCACAAGAGCTGAAGGGACAGAAGAACAGCTGAAGCAGACAACGACGGACGAGACGCAGACAGACCAGGAAGCACGGAGACAGAAGACAACGGCGGACGAGACACAGACAGACCACGAAGCAACGGAGACAGACAGGGAGAACGGAAGCGGGAAGACCCAGGGAACGTGACACGAGACAGAGAGCCGAGACGGGATTTGAGAGGGCCGGGCAGCTGGCAGGTCGCCGAGGCTGCGGAACGTAAGCGGCCCCGCCAGCGAAACGCTGAGCGGGGCGCGAGCAGGGGGCGGCAGGGAGGGGGCGGCAGGGAGGGGGCGCGGCGCGCAAGATTACGCGGTTCGCCGGAGCATCCGCATTGCGGCGGCCCGGCCGCTGGTGCTGAGGCATTCCGCCGCGTGGAGTCGCAGCGCCCGCGCTCGCGTGAACGCGGCGGCGGCCTCGGGGTCGCCACTTGCTGCGCGGGCAAGCAACTCGGTGATCTTGCTGTCCTTCATCAGGGGTCCTTTCGGTGTGCAACGGCAGTCCACCTGAGGGGCCGGATGTTCTCGCCGTCCCTACAGACGAGCCGTTACCGGCAATGGGCGGTGTGAGCTTCGGCGGCGGGGTTCGAGAGCGCGCGGGAAGCATCCATGGAGATCTTGAGGCTCAACGCGGTAAGGACGATCGCGGAGACACCCAGCAGGACACTCAAGAAAATTCCGGCCCGGCGGTCGATCCGACGGTTCATCATTGCTTCCCACTTTCCTAGCTCCGGAGGGTGGCGCGGAGATGTGCGGTCGGACTCGGGTGCCGCCCCGCCGGGGGCGGCACCCGGTGCTAGAACCAAGCCGCCCCACAGCCGAGGTCGTTGCGGGCAAGGTCCCGAAGCGCGGACAGTTCGCCGTGCGCCCCGCACTCGACACATGTGCCGCCGCGCTGGTCCCCGTCGGACTCGAAGTCGCCGATGAGAATGATGTGCGGGCGGGCTATGGGGGTCCTGATGGTGGACACGATCAGGCCGGACTCGGGACGCGCGGCAGCGCGCTCCGCGAAGTACTCGGTGCGTTCCTGGATGTCCTCCAGGTCCTGCTCAGCGAAAATCCAGGTCAGCCGCTCCACGGAGCCAGGCTCGCCGTACGGGAGCCCGGTCGTGGGGCACATCGCCGAGGTCTCGGTGACGGGCGTAGCGGCGACCTTCGGCGAACGGCGAAGCAGGGCGAACATGGAATCTCCCAGGAGTTTTTCGGCGGCGCTGGCCGGCTGATGTGACAATAATACACAATGAAAACTCGATACGCAACAACTCTGGGTAGGGTCAACGGTGGGCGGGGTGGCCCGGCCCCGGTGGGCGAGGGGGCCGGGGCCGGGCCTGTGGCGGGCGCAGGCGGGCCCATGGAGGGTAGGGCCGCCCGGCCCTGGCTCTGGGATTCAACGCCGCCTCACGGAAGGGTTACAGGGAGATCCGGGGGGACTGCACGTCCAGCCGTGCCATGTAGCAGTCGGGGCAGAGATCCGCTTCCTTCTCCATCTCGTTGCCGCACTCCTCGCCCCATCCGGGGCAGGCGGGTATCTCAGGCTGGCTGTTGCGCTGCGTCATTCTCGGCTCATCTCGGTTGGTCCGGCCGTGGGGGGGGGGGGGGGGGGCCCCCCCCCGGGGGGGGGGGGTGTGGTGGGGGGGTGT
>NZ_JBEXSH010000013.1:0-33634 GCF_040613555.1 Streptomyces sp. NPDC006265 | reverse complement strand
CGGACAGCCGAGGCCGCACCCTTCCGCGCATGGGGGTGCGGCCTCGGTCATGCCAGAAGGAAAGGCTTGTAGCCCCTCGGGCGCAGTTCGACCTCAAAGTGCTGACCGTCGGCTTTCGGGGCGAAAACGATCGGGCAGGGGAAAATCTCGGCGTGCCCCACAAGTACCTGGGCGCGCTCCTCGATTTCTTCCGCCCAGTCCCGCATCGCGGCCGGCAGACGCCACGTGCCCTGCTGGCACTCCATCCACGCGAGCCGTTCCTGCGGCGCCGTGTAGATGCCCTGCACGATCAGCGTCACGGGCCGCTCGACGTGAAACACGTGCATGTTGCGGATCTCGTTGAGGTACTGAGTCCTCAGCGTCCCGGTATGGGCCAGCAGTGCCACAAGCTCTCTCCGTTCACCCGTTCTGCGCAGCAGACAGTATCCGGGCCGTCATGTCGCCGCCGTGCTGGGAAAAGGCGTACACCACCGGCAGCCGCACGAGACGCCGACGGACCTCGCGGTCAAGATTCCGGGCCCACCCGTGCAGCCCCTCCGGCAACACGTAGCGATCCCCGTTCTCCAGAGTCACGGACCAGTAGCCCTGGATGTCGCGCCGGCGCTCGGCGTGCTCGGCGCGCTCCCACGTGACGCCGCACACCGTCAGCACCAGGCCGACTTCGCCGGTGTAGACGGTCGGTACCACCAGACGGCGCGGCAGCGGGGAACGCTCGTCGACTTCAGAGGTCGACATCGACTCGCCCCGACTGGAACTCGAAGACGGCCTCCGGGTGGCCGGCATGCGCCTCGGCTGGCGACCCGTACGTCCACAGGCGCATCAGGAAACGATTCTCCGGTGCCGGCGTGAACAGCACGGAGGCATACAACTGGGGCACGTGGCCCTCCGGCACCGCTCTCTGCGACGCCTCGTCGTCGAAAACTCGGAAGAGGGTGCGCACGATGGCCGGCCGCCCAGACTTGAGGGTGATGGGCGTCCAGAACAAGGTGCAGCGGTCGAGGTTGTCTGCGAGTTCGATGGCCTCACGCACGGGGATGGGCTCGCCCTGAAGGTTGAACGCCAGGGGAGTTCCGCCGGGGCCACGCGGAATCATGTCGGGGGCCTGGCCGGCGTCGAGAAGAGTTTGGCTCTGCACGCTGCGTCCTTTCCCTGAGAAAACGAAGGCCCGGCGCAACCAGGAGGCAAGGCGCCGGGGGGACAGCACCTGCGTCGACTGGTTGCACCGGACCGTTCTCGTACGCGCGCCCTGACGGGGTCCAGGTCAACGGGGGGGTGTCTTCCTGGACCCCGCCGCGGTGGGCACGCACAGACATCAACTCATGACTCCGTGTGCGAGTCACGCAGTTCTCGGGTTATTTCTCGCCTCATCACTCTAATGGGTGACGAAATAACTCTCCGCGCATATGCCTCAGGGTTGCAATGTCCAAGATGTCAGGGATGTTCGCCCACATACTGAGATTTTCGGGTGTTTCAATTACGCACCGTAAAAACCTCACACCGCTGACACCCTGCGGTCACCCTTCCTCCACAGAGCGGCTCGTACGCGTCGGCCTCGCCAGGCCCAGGAACTCCTCCTGCGAGCCGAGGACCGTGATCACCCGGGCCAGCCCGGTCAAGTCCATGATCTTCTCCGTCCGCTCCGTGAGGCTGAACAGAGCGAACACCCCTGGGTCCTCACCGCCGCCGTCGCGATGCTCACGCCAGCACCGCACCAGGCCCCCGACTGCCGTGGAGTCGAAGTAGGCGATCTCGGAGAAGTCCAGTCCCACGTGCCGCGGGCCGGCCTCACCGCTAACCAACTCCAGTAGGTAGCGCCGCCACTTGGGGACGGTGTACACGTCCAGCTCGCCCACCGCCCGGACGACAGCAATGCCCTCCCCGACTACTTCGTGCGAGACCTCGATGTCCATGGGCACGGCCTACTCCTCGCCGTCGCCGCGGTCGGGCCAGTGCGACTGGTGTGGGCACACCAGCAGGCCAGCGAAGTTCTTCTCGTACGCCAGGCTCGGATGTACTGGACAGAACTGCATGTCCACCGGCTTCGCCACGAAGGGCTCCGCCAGACGCTCCGCGTCCGCCACCATCTCCCGCACGTCCAAGGCCACGACTCCTCCATCCCGCACACGCAGCTACCTCAACGCCACGCTCTGTGCCGGAGCGTAGACCTGCGTACGCAGTTGCGTACGCATAACCTCCAGATGGCATATGCCAGCACCCCGGCCGGCCTGCACCCCAGCAACCACTTTCAGAGCAAGACACCCAAACGGGTTAAAGGCAATTTGCACAACCAGAAACTCCTCCATAAATTCTCGACCCATGACGACGCGACTCAGCCAGGTCGTCGCAGTGGAAAAGCCCATCAAGACCGAGGCATACGGCACCCTCAGTGCCGCACACCACCAGGTCCAAAAGCCCCCGCTGCTCGCTGGCATCACCCGCACCTACCGGCCCCGCGACGACGACGGCGAACAGCTCCCGCCCGAGTCCACCCGCGTACAGCTCCGCGCAACCGACGCCATCGACGACGTGAAGCAGGCCCTCACCCGCTTCTACGACGTCACCGCCACACGCGACTGGGCCAACACCACAGCCAAGGCGGACATCAAGGTCGCCGGCATCACCCTGCTGCGCGACGCCCCGGTCCCGTACCTGCTGTTCCTCGAAAAGCAGCTCACGTCGCTGCACACCTTCGTCGAAAAGCTCCCCCTCCTCGACCCCGCAGAGGAATGGGTGTGGAGCCCGGACCAGGGCATCTACCGCACTCCGGCCTACGAGACGCAGCGCTCCAAGAAAGTCCCCCGAAACCACGTCCTGGCCCAGGCCACCGACAAGCACCCCGCCCAAGTACAGGTCTGGCACGAGGACATCCCGGTCGGCACCTGGAGCACCGTGAAGTTCTCCGGCGCCCTGCCGGCCAGCCACGTCAAGGCCATGCTCGCCCGCGTCCAGGCCCTCCGCGACGCGGTCAAATACGCACGTGAAGCGGCCAACGCCACCGAGATCACCCAGATGCACGTGGCCGGCCCGCTCCTCGACTACCTCTTCCCCGCCTTCACCCCGCCGGCCAACGAACAGGCCGCCGCGGCGTAACCCCCCGAAGAGGGCCGAGCATCTGTATGCCGGTTAGGCACATGGGTAACAGTCAGCATTGCGAGACTGCGCTCGGGAGCGGGAGGGGTACCCCGCAAGCACCACCACACAGACCCCCGCCGCCGGCGTGCGACGGGTGCGCATGGAGCGCAATCTGAAGCTCAGGACTGAAATTCAATAAAGGGCAGGCCACAGCGGAGGTTCGAACCCTTCCCCCGGCACCACACGCCGGGGTAGCCCAGTCGGTAGAGGCAAGCCGGCCCCGAATCTGAAGCTCTCGCTCCTAGACTCAGACACGCCACCAAGCGCCGAATCAACTGGCCCGAGCCACATCCCCGAAATGCCGGTTCAAGTCCGGCCCGCGCAGCTCGATGCGCGGTGGTCCAATGGCAGGACGCGGAGACCTCAATACGACTCGGGACCTTAAAAGTGTCGGCGCGAGCTGATGGGTGGATTCCTTCACAGGACTCGACTCTTAATCGAGAACCCTCCCAGGGGGTCGGGACAGGCTACGTCCCGGCCCCCGCCAGCATTCCCAGGAGGCCGCAATGCGCTACGAAGACCGCTGGGCCCAGTGCTGGCCCAACGTCGTCGACTCCGTCCGCCACGTCGAAACCATCTCCCTCAAAAACGCATGGCGCGCGGAAGCCCTCGACCGCCGCTTCCGCGAGAAAGCAGCCCTCGAACACCACCACGCCGACGACGACCAGCAGTGCTCCACCTGCCACGTCGCCTTCCCCTGCCCAACCTACTGGGCGCTCACCACCACCACCCCCTGGCACCGCGCCGTCGAGGGCCAGCCTTACAAGCTCCCCCTCACCCTGAAAGACGTCCAGGCCGCGGTCGCCGAAATACTCCCGGAGCTGACGGCGGCAACCGAGACGAAGCCCAACCTCCCACGATGAAAAGATGGTTAGGCTCCCCGCATGCACCCCGTGTCTAAAGCCTTTGCCTCGGTAGGCATAAAGCCGGTCGGGCTCATGGTCGACGGTTCCCCGCTCGCACTGCTCGGCATCCGGCCCACACACCACATGATCCAGTTCACCGGCGCACCCAACCCCCTCACCCCACGAGACCGTGCCTTCATGGACATGGGCTTCACGACCCTCGCCCGCAACTTCAGCGCCGACTTCACGACGGACCCGGCCTGGCGCGTCACACTCAGCCCCGCAGGCACTTACGAGGTCAGCTACAAGTCCGAGGGCACGCAGCTCGCCGGCAGCCGACCAGCGCCACCGGTGTGGCTCACCACCGTCCGCTCCACCGGCCGCTGCCTCCTCGTGTGGCAACACACCGCCGGCCGCGAAGTCGCCGCCGCCGAGCTGCTGCGCGACATGAGCGCCGGAAACGTCCTCGCGGTCGGAGCCGGCTACACCAGCACATAGGCCAGCAGACAGCGCCCAGACAACACGAAAGGCCCGGGGTGGTTGGTCCCGGGCCTTTCGCTTCGCCTCCGCTTGCGCGGAGCCAACGGTCAGAACGTCCGCGCTCTAGACCTATCTCCGCTAATGCAGAGCCAATCTGAACCGCTAACGCTCTCCGTAGAGGCGTCGTTTCGATCCACCTCCGCTTGCGCGGAGCCACCCCCGCGTCGGCGGGGAGCACTGCTACCCGGGTGTCGACCTACAGTCTCCACATGGGCCATCCCCGCGTCGGCGGGGAAGCCGCCCACTTGCCCGGCGACGAGACGACTATGGCACAACCGACTGACAGTCGGCGACCCGTCTGCGGAATTACGCCCCCACCCTGCTACACGCGAGCGCTGGCCACTCTCTAGCGTACGAACATGCGTACGCAGTTGCGTACGCACCGGTAGTGTGCAGGCCATGAGCCTCTCAACTCCCGCTGCCGGGCCGGGGATTACCGTGGAGCAGGTCTACGGCGCCCTCCAGGCCCTCGGGACGCGCGTCCCGGACCTGGCGGACGACCCCAATCCGATGACCCGCGCCCAAGCGCTCGGACTGCTGCTGTTCACCGTCGAGGGCGCCCTGATCGTCGAGAACGTCCCGATCGGCAGGGAACTCACACGCGCCGGGTACATGGGCGGCGTGTCCTCAGCCGTACGCGCCGTTCCCATGCTGGAGGCCGACGCCGAGCGCGCGTACCAGGAAGCGTGGACGCGCATGCTCGACGAGCGACTCACGCGAACTGCCCTGGATCTACACATGACGTGGGAAGCCCGCCCAGAGGCGGTTCCCATGGGACCGGCGGTCAACGCCTTGATGTCGGCAGCGATGCCACTCGTACGGACCATGTACCCGACTCCCAACGAGGCCGCGGAAGCGAAACAGGCCCGCGAGGCGCTGCACCAGGCGCGCGGCTTCCTCGCGACCGCCCGGCAACACATCGAGGCCGGCCGACGGAAGCTCAAGCAGCTCAGCCACCGACCGGAGTAGGTTCGGCAACCAAGCGGCCCGGCGGAGCCTGCCCCCGCAGGCGACGCGACGCAAAAATCCCAGCCAGGAGGAACACGATGAGCACGCTGGAGCTGGCACCCGGGCAAACCGCGTACGTAGGCCGCGACGGGCAAGCCCTGGAGGTGCTGAAATGGGCCTGCCTCCGCGAGGACCGCGAATACCGCATCGTCGCCAGGACCGAATACCTCGACACCGTCGTACAGACCGAATGGGAAGGCGTCGCCGACACCCTCGAAGTCGGCACCATGTACGTCACCGGCATCAAATGGGCCGGCGAGTGGACCACGGTCTGGCACGCCCACTGGCCCTGCACCGAAACCGATGCCCAGGCCCAGCACCGAGAGATCGTCGCCCTGCTGCGCGAGACCTGCCCCGAGCTGCCCACCTGGCACACACGCACAGAATTTCAGCGCCGCCTCCGCGCAGTCGACACCCCCGGCTGTCAGGGATAGAAGCACCCGCCTGGGAAGGAGCCGCGGCCAACGCCGCGGAGATTTAGCACCCCGCCATTTTTCGACCGCCCATTTTGCTACGGTCGAGCCGAGGCCGGCCTCACGTATGGAGCAAGACGGGCCGGCCTCATCCTCAAGCGCCGGCGGTTCTCGCCACCCCCGTCGAGGGCCGCCGGCTCCGAGCTGGAGCACGCCGCGCACCTCATCTCCGGCTCCGGGCACCCGGGCACGAACCGCCAGCCCTCCTGGTAGGCGTACATCCGGGCCACGGCCAGGTGCTGAGTCAGGTGCACGGACACGGCGGGACAGCCGGGACGCGAGCATCCCAGCGACATCATGGAAGCCATGCCCAGCAGCGTGCGAGACGGCAGGCGCCTCGTCCAGCGCTTCTGAATTACGTGACAGCGGAACGCGGAAACTCCCTATTTCGCACCGGCCGCGCCACGGCTGACCGATGGACGCAGCCGGACGGCCGTCGTGTAGAACACCAGCATCGCTAGCTGCACCTCCTGGGGAGGCATGGCCACCGCCGGCTCCCAGTCGCCGAAGTACTCCATGAGCCCGGCGTCCTCATGCAGCTCCCGTGCGAGGTCGAGGCCCTCACCCTCCCAATGCTCAGGCAGCCGTACATGCCGGCCGTCGAACAGGCGCTCCAGGACCAGCTTCCATGTTTCGTCCGGCGCCATGCGCGTCCATGCGGCCAGCAGCTCCGGGTCTGTGGCCAGGCTCAGCGGGTCCGACCCGCTCGCCAGGGCGTCATCGACGACGTCAGCGAAGTTGAAGAAGAAATGCATGGCATCCGATGAGGGCACGGCGTCTCCCGAGGTGTAGCGAAGCAGGGGCGTTGCTCAGCATCTACCGAACTGCTCACCTGTAGGGCGTTACCGCCGAGAATTTCCACCGGCCGGTGTATACAGGCGGAGGCCCCGGGCACCACCCCGAGACCTCCGACCAGGATCTGGACCCACCAAGGATCAGACCTAGGACGACCTAAGCAGCTTTGAGCCCGCCCCGGGCCCTCTGGCGCCAACTCGTCGGTGAACAGCCCCACCGGCGGGGGTTTCAGTAGCCCTACAATCCCCGCATGCAGAAAAAGGTCATCACCTACACGGACGACGTCACCGGCGAGGCAGCTGAGGACATCACCACACACACCATCCTCATTGACGGTGCCGGCGTCGAAATCGACCTCGCCGGCGCGAGCCACGACCGCCTGCTGGAACTCCTGCACCCCTACCTGAGCGCTCCGGGTGCCCGCCGGGTACGCGGGGGCGTCGCGGCGGCGGGCTCGAAGGGCAAGCGCCGTGGTGCTGCAACGACCGGCAGCACGGACTTGGCCGCGATCCGGACCTGGGGCCGGCAGAACGGCTACGAGGTCAGCGACCGCGGCCGAGTCTCGGCCCTGGTGAGGGAAGCCTACGAAAAGGCGAATGCCTGACCCCTGCTCAAGCGCCTAGACGCCCGGCCATTTTCCAAACTAAATGCTGGGCACGGGCCGACGCCGAGGACCCGGAGCTGTGGCTGCCGGCCGCGGGCCCTCAGCGGTAGCATCACCCCGGGATACGTCGATAAGCGTGCGGCGTAGGACGGAGATCGAGGCCGGTTGCTCCTGGACAAAAAGCCCCGGCCGGCCTCACCAGCTCGCTGCCGTTAGCTGAGGAGCAGGCCGATGACTACGCCACCGCAGTCCTTTCGGTGCCCCCGGTGCAGCAGGGTCTCGTGCCACCCGAAGGACGTCGAGCACCGGTACTGCGGCAACTGCCACACCTTCACGGAAGACCCGGCAGTCTCAGCCCAGAAGGACGCTCAGGCACGGGCCGCTGACCGCTGATTTTGCTACTCTCCTCGCGCGGGGTCGCGTCTGCTGCTCTGGCGCCCTTGGCGGCCACCGGGGTTGTTCCTGGGCATGGTCGACACGAAGCGTTGAGACTCCGGCGGTCCCGCACCCGCCGGCCGCTCCCCGTCTACAGCTTGGAGCGGCCGGCACCCAGCCCGCGGCCACTGCCGGCGGCACGGACACTGCCTTCGGGCGAGGAGGGGATATGCGTATCGACGCCCAGGCCCCCCTCTGTCCGGTTTGCCCGTTTAATGGTGGGGGGTGCCTTTTGCAGGGATTCGACCCCCGCTGCCACATTCGCACCGCTTCGCGAGGTCTGGGGTACTAGTGACGATTATGAGACATGCCCCCGTCTATGGCAAACACCCCCGTACGCCCCTTGCGCCCTGCATGTCCGCTCATGTCCGTATTAACGCACGGTAGTTCCAGCTACCATGCGTAATGTTCAGCCCAGGGTGACGGCCCGTGCGCGGAGCGTGAGGCAAGCGGAGGGCGTCGCGCCGGTTTGCTCAGCGAATTTCAGCAAATACCGACATGTAGTGCATGTGCCGCAAGGCTGATGTTACCTGGCGTACGCGTGCAAGCGTGAGGCACTGCCCTTATGGGGCGCTTCGGCATATACGGTGCGGCCCTGGCATTAGCCATATCTGAGGCAAGAGGGAGTTACCTCCTCAGAGCACCGCACACCGTGTGTACGTAATATCTCTCGCCTAAGTCATTTACTGGGCATGCAAGGCATAGGCCGCGAGAGCACACGAGTACGGCACAAGCCGCACAGCGGGGCAAGCATGCCATCACTCCTCTACCTCTCATACGTAGTGCAGAGGGCAGATGCCTTAGAACCCCCGAAATTTCGCGCCCTGGCATTTTCTAGGGCGTGTCCGTCATACCCGGGTATGGGGAGGCGGGGCGCTGAGCGCCGTTCTGCCGCGCCGGACACCGTGAGGGTACCGAGCGACCCGCGCGCCGAGACAGCCGCTCACGCGCGCACACAGCCACGCGCACGGGCCCGGTACGGCCGGACACCCCCGCCGGATTGGCAGCGTGCGCGCACGTCACCGGCCGCGTACGGGCCTAGGGGAGTGCCAGCGGCCGGACGCCCCCGGACGGGGTGAGCGGTCCCCAGGGAGGGACACAGGGGCGCGGTTACGTAGCGTCAAAGTCCCCCGAATTTTGGGCACCCTGCGTGATATTTGGGCCCGGCGGGGGCGCCTGACCCTTGCCGACGGCCGTTTCTGATACACCGTCAGAAAATCGCGTTTCCGCAGGTCAGAGGCCCTTTTTGGCCTTATTGAAAATCACCCCCAATAGACCTCCGGGGGACCCCTTGGGCCCCTAACGTAAGGGGTGCGAGGGCTATTTGATCTTACTGAATCTCAGAATGTGAGACATTCCCAAGATCAACATAATTAGTTTTAGGGCCTCTGACCTGCGAAAACGTGGACTCCCCCGGTTTCACTGGCAAAAGGGGTTCCCGGTGCCCCCGTGAGCCCGTAACGTTCTCCATGTCGCCACCACGACAGCCCACCGAAACCGGGGGGCGCGGGGAGGCCGCGAAAAGGAGGTGATCCGAGCGGGGGGAATTCCCCGCACGTGCCCTATGGCACCCGTGCGCTTAGCGGGTGTGACGCCGGTTCTACCCCGGTTCCTGGCACTCATAGCGCTATTTCCTCGCTATGCGTGACCGTGGCTAAATCCGCCTCTAGGGGCGTCATCTAAGCCTTTACGGTCTCGGTTGCCAATTTCCCGTCCCATCGTTTCGCCCCTGCGCACGCCAGTGCACACATTCCCCATGCGGGGGCGATTCCTCCGGACGGCCGTTTGGTCAGCATGCTGCCAACGCTGTGAAGCGTGGGCATCGCGCCACCACTCGGTTAAGCCCTTGGCAGGGTCGGAAGTTGAGCGGCGTTTTCCTGACACGAAAGGTAGTTGTGTAGGGACGTAGGTGTCTCACGGTGATCTCACCCGCACGGTTTACCGTGCCCTTGACTTTCGAGATTACGAGACATTTACAACGGAATCTTGAGCCGTGCGCGGAAACGTGCAACGGCAGGGAGACCGGTAACACGGGATGGCAGATCCAAACCGCTAGCGCGTGCGCTAGTAGGTGGCTGATTACGGTCTCGGTTGATATCGCCACACTTGTTGTGGAGTGATCGCTGTAGATCAATGCCCGTTGAACCCGTAGAAACCGCCGAAAGGTGCGCACGAAACCCCCAGAGAATATTTTTGGTCTCCGGTAGGTCGTGTGAGGAATTCGGTAGGTCGCGGGGTGAATGGTGGCCTGTAAAAGGGTGACCAGTGCCGGAAACTCCCCGAATTGAACCGCTACCGCGTAGACACCCCCCGTGGCTGGGGGAGTGTCACACGTGCTCGGATTCCCTCCCCCAAAAGGTCGACCGTGGATGCGGGATCTTGGGTGGATGCCTAGAGCGACACAAACCCAAAAAGGGAATTGACACGCGCGAATATTAGCTCTGACGCTCGGAAATTACGGGTGATCTGACTAGGCGCAAGACCTAGCGCGCGTACCCAACTGACCACAACAGAACTCACATGAAAGGAGGGGACGTCATGAGCGGTAGCTTTTACGGAGCTAGCACGGTTTCTTTCGGCCCTCCCACTCCCCGCACGGACGGTACACCCGACACGCGTAGCCACAAAGCCAAAACTTCCCGTGTGGATTATAAGGGGAAGATTAATCTTCGCGGTGACCGTACGGGCGCGAAAGTCAACGCTCCGCACAAGAGGCACACGGGTAAAAACCTCCGTACGCCTAAGCGGCACATTGTTTCGGACGCACCCAAGGAACTGGGGAACTCTCCCACCTACGCGCCCGGATCGTACGCGCGTGGCATGGGGCATGACGAAAACAGCGGATACGAATTCCTCGTACGCGTTGACGCCAAATCCCCCACGTACGATCGTCGCGCAATTGCGGACATGCGCGCGGCCCGTGACTACGCGCTGAAAATGCAGCGCTCCGCTACGGGCATCACGCGTGACACGTACGGCAGCAAGGTTCGGGAACTCCGCCGGATCGTTCGCACCCTGGAAAAGGAGCACAAGTCATGAGCCGTTCCGCCACTCGCGCCCGTAAGCGCGCACGTACCGCCGACACCCGCCGTAAGTCCCTGGGATTCCTGGAACACATGCGCCGTGCGGAATTCTCCGCCACGGGCACCCATTCGTCGCTCGGCATGCTCGCGGCGGACAACCTGACCAGGACACGCGACACCGTGACCGGAACGTTCGCGGCCAAGCCGTCCCCGGCGGTCCTGCCGAACACGGTGCACGACGTGCCCAAGCCGTCCGACATGCCGCGCACGCGCACGATGTGGCAGGCCGCCACGGGTGAGCCGACGCCCGCCCCGGTCCCAACCGAGCCCGAGCCCGAGCCCCTGGCCGAGCCTGAGACCCTGGCCGTGACACACGAGCCGATCAGGGCCGCAGAGCTGGACAAGGAATTGAAGGCCGAAGCCAAGCTGATCATGCAGTCGGACACGTCCGGCGGCTGGCGCGTGGTCGGCGTCATGGACCGTGAGGACGGGCGCGTGAGCGTCTACGTGCGCAAGCACGGCGCGACGGTCCGGTACTCCACCACCATCATCACCACCATCTGAGCCAGACATCAGGGCGTCATCCGGGCGAGAAATCGTCAGGGTGGCGCCCTTTCCGTACCCAGGAGGGGACGCAATGACCACTCAGCCCGAATTCACCGCCGCATCCGTCATTCTTCCTGCCGACCGGTTTCGTAAGGCGGGAAAGGTTGCGTGCACGCTGCGAACGGCGCCGGAACGTGAGGCGTACTGCGGGGCGACCGGGTACGTGCTCCAGCCGGAATTTCGCGATCGCACCTCGCCCCGTTACGTGGCGCAGTACTGCGGCGAGTGCACGGACCAGTACGCCCGAGAAAACGGCGGGAGCATCCCCTTGAGCATGGGGGAGATCGGCGGCTGACACGTCCGCTCCTCGCGGCGGCGTGGTCCCTGACGTTCCCCCATGCGACAGGGACCACGCCGTTTCGACGATCGGTCCGGCAATCCTGCACGGACACAACAACAACCGGCGCCCGCATTTCGGTGGGTGGCCTTCCTCCTGCCCGAAGGGGAATCAATGACCAGTCTCCTGCACGTCTACGTCATCGAGATCTTCCACGCCACCACCGGCGAGACCATCGGATTCCACCCGGTCACCGCGCCCGGCTTGGACGTGGTCGACGAATTGGCGCCGGGGCTGTGCATGGCGTTCAACTTCGGCCGGGAGGTCGGATACGCGGACTGGCGACAGATCGCCGAACACCCCTACCACCCGGGTGCCACCGACACGGTCCCGCAGCGATCGGGGGCGTGAAGTGAGCCGCACGGCACGGAAGTCGCGTCTGACGGTCGTCACTCATAAGGGCGCGCGGTTCCGCGAGACGATCACCGTGCAAGCCGAATCCGGGCCGGTCTCACTTACGTGGATTCAAGGCCGGGAAATCACACGGTGGACGGAATCCATCGCGGCGGCAGTACGGGCCCGCGAGAATTTCCGTCGGGCGCGACTCATCACACAGGCCCGTAAGGATCTCGCCGAAATCGGTCTCACTCTCGCCGAGGGGCGCGCGGTCCGGGATTACTACCTGGCCAAGTTCTACGACCCCAAGTACCCGATGCGCTGCCACTGGTGAAAGGAAAGTACATCGCGATGCAATTCGTGCCGTGCCCCGCCGTTCCGCTTGCCGTTCGCATCCCCGGGCAGAAACAGCAGCGGCTCAACCTCCTCTGCCCCCTGTACGGCAAGACCGAGCGAGGCCGTAAGCGTGCCGATTTCACACGCTCGGCCAAGCTGTCCATCCAAATGATCGACCGAAAGGTGCCCGCGTGAGCGACGTCCGATTCAAGTACCTGCCCGGCGTCACTCTCCAGTGCGGCGACACGGAGGAAGGCGTGCATTCCCAGTGGGTTAACTTCATCGAATTCAACCGGGAATTCGCCGCGCTGCGTTTCGAGTACACGGAGCACACGCCCAAGCCGGGCAGGCACGACCGATGCACCGAAGCTGAGAAGCGTCCGCTCCTGACCGCGCGCATCGAGCACTTCGACGGGTACGGCTACCTGTCGCACATCACGACGCCCCCGAATCTGCTGGCCCCGCAGTGGCTGAACGACCCCAGGTTCGCGGGCCTGCCCCTCACTCGCCCCGGCTACATCGAGAACGAGATCGGAGACGCAGCGTGAAGCTGATCAAGACCCCCGCGTTCCTCGCCGAGCACGAGGCCGTCAACCGGCTCGAAGGTCCGGTCGGCCAGGAGATCACGCGCGTGATGAGCGACATGGAACAGCTCATCTCCGAGTTCACGGACCGGGGCGCGGTCGACTCGCACAGCATCCACCAGGTCCGGGCGGGCCTCGACCGACTGGAGAAGTTCGGGGAGCTGTTCGCGCTGCGCGACGACCTGGCCGAGAGGGCGCGGGAGGTCGGGCGCCTGGTCGACTTCCTCGGCGACGACCAGGGCCCCAACGCCGTGCTGCGGGTCCAGTCCCGCGTCGAGTTCCAGATGGCCCAGGTGCGTGACCTGGCCGACAACGCGGGCGCGTAGGTGGCTTCGGTCGGGCTCGGTGTCAGGGGGCATCGAGGCCGGCCGTGGCTGTGCGCGACCCGCTGCACATGCCTTCTGCGGATCGGCCGGCCGAGGGGCCGGCAAGGACGCAACAGCAATTTCGCCACAATCCGAATTCGAGGTGAGTAATGCAGCGCACGACGCTGCCCAGCGGCCTGGAGATCGAAGCACTGGGCCGATGCACGGGGAGTTTCTGCTCCGAAGTAGCCACGCTCGCGGTTACGTTGCTGCGGCACGACGGGAGCAAGGACAAGCACACGTACGGCATGTGTCAGCCGCACGTGGACGCCCGGTACGTCAGCGCCGAGGAATACGCCAAGCACCGGCAGCAATGGGGTAGCTCCACGCTCGGTCAGTCGGTCTACGAGCGCGACCACTACGAGATCCGCCCCTTGACCGAGCAGGAGGCGACCGAGGTCGCGTACGAGCAGGCCGCGCCGGAGCGCTGGGAGGCCGAGGGCCGGATCGGCGCTTTCCGGCGTATCGTCGCGCTGCACCAGTGCGAGAAGATCGACGGGATTCTCGTCGACGCGACATCGGCGCAGATCGTCGTCGCGGTGCACGACGCGCTCAACGAGAAGAACCGGGCGAAGTACGGGCAGATGCCGGTGGGTGTGATGGTCGACTTCGCGCTCAGACACACCAGCTAGGGCGCGCGTGGGCCGACCGACGAAAAGCCACGTCGTCCACGCCAATCGGGGCCCGAACGGCGAAATCCTTTGCCACGTCATGGGCTGTGGGAAACTCGCGGCCTGGTGGGAGGACTTGGAGCGCTGGGCAATCAAGCGTTGGCTTTCCACCGCGTACTGCAATGACGACCGGACCGGCCCGGATTACCCAGTCGACTCCGGTCTTTCCGAGCGGCCCGTACGGCAACCCGTGCGGGTCCTTTCTCATGAAAAGGGGAAACGCATGGAGCACCAGGTGACACGGTTCGAGATTCCGCCCGAGGACGACGGCTTCTCGGTCGAGACGATGACCGGCGCCGAGGCCAACATCCGCATCCGGGGCCTGGTCGTGAACAGCATGGCCGACGAGCTGTGGACCTACGAGGTGCCCGATCTGCCCGAGAACGGGGGTAACTCGCTGCGGATCGTGGCTCGCACCCGGCGCACCGAGAACATGGGTCTCGACGGCCCACGTGTGGTGCGTGAGGTTTACGAGCAGGTCGTGACCGGCGGCCCGGTTCACGAGCTGGACTGGCTGGAGCGCGGCGAGTACCAGCCGCCGAAGCCGACGCACCAGCCGGTCAAGGTCGGCGACAAGGTCTCCGCCATGCCGGACGGCCACAGCCTCTCGGAGGCCGCGGTGACGTCGGTCGAGTGGAAGGTGCACCCCATGCAGGCGCACTACGAGCTGCCGCCGCTGTGGTCGTGGGAGTGGCGGGTTGAGGTCGAGTTCCCCGACGGACGGACGCGTGAGGGCCGCTGGCACTCCGACTGGATCTCCCGGGCGTAGCGGCCGGTACGACAACTGAACCATCCGACGGAAAGGGAGCCCCGGCGCGCGTAAATGCCGGTCGGCTCCCTTTCCGTTATCCATCCTGAGTTTCTCGGTCCATCCATCGAATGGACTAGGAGGTGCATCGTGATTTTTGACGCAGTGCTCGACAAGGTGGCCGTTTGGCGCGACCGGGCTGAGGTGCGGCGGCAGCGGCTCCAGGCGGCGGAGGAATTCGTCTGGACGTGGGCCGAGACGGTCGACCCGGACAGCCACGAGTTCGGTGCTGAACTCGGCTGCAACGAGACGAACACGGCCGCCAACCTCTTCCGGCTCTTCCACTTCTGGAACACGGCGAACCAGCTCCAGAAGGAGCACCAGCGCGGACCCAACTGCAACAACGCCGAGCCGCACCCCGAGATCGTCGCGGAGGACGCGTGAACGACCGCAGCGACAAGACACACACGCACGACGGAGTCGAGATCACGTCCGGCCTCCGTGTCTTCAACTACTACGACCGGAAGTGGGGCGTGATCTCCCCGGCGCAGTTCGAGCGGACCGGGGATCTGGCCCCCGGCGGCAAGCACTTCAACGGCTGGTACGACGTCCAGCACGAGGACGGTTCGAAGGCGCTGCTGAACGGCCATCGCATGGCGACGTACGACCCGAACGGCGGTCCGAAGGTGCTTCGCGACCTGCTCAAGTTCTGAAGGGACGAATTCCATGACGCGTGCACCCCTGCCTTACGAGTGGGATGGAAAGAAGCCGATCACCCGCGCCGACCGGGGAATGAGTATCAAGGTCGAGGGCAACGAGCTGGTTTATCGAAGCGTCGCCTCCGGTCACACCCCGGAGCGGCACACCCGGTACCTGATCGTCAACGTGCGCCCCACGATGCCGCGTGGTGACGCAGCTCTTGTGGACGACCACGGCCAGAGGTGGCAGACCGGCGCCGCTTACGTCAACCTCAAAGGCACCTTCGGGGATGGCCAAGACCGCATGATCGCCTGGAGGTTGGGCGAGGCCGACGCACGCCACGGCCGCGCGCTCTACCTCATGCAGCAGCAGCGACGGCCGGTCGGGTCCGATGGCGAGTGGGAGAACTGGAAGTCCGCGTTCGAGATCCGCGCCACCGGATGGTCGGGTGAGCCGCACGAGTTCAAGGCGGAGGCGCTCGCGTTCCTGCGCTGGCTGCCCGAGGAGCAGCCGGCTTACGAGTGGCGCGGCCGAGTCCTCGCGTGGGTGAGTGAGTTCAGCGGCCGGCCTCACACCGTGTACCCGGACGGTCGGGTTGTGCCCGATAACTGAGTCCGGCCTGCTCTGGTTCTTCATGCTCCAGCGTTACGAGGGCACGGGAGTGTGGGTCGATACCGCGACCCGGTACGTGCAGCTGAAACCACGCCTGAACTCCGGTGAAGACGACCCGGTCACGGCGTACTGCGTGCGCCACATGAGTGCACGCATGCGTAAGGGCAAGCCCCAATACCGCATGAAGGTCCGCGAGTTCATCGGGCGCGCATTCCATCAGGCATTCGTGGTGCACATCGACGGCACCCGCACATCAATCGGCGACTGAGCTGACGGCAGTCCAGGACGCAGCAGAAACGCCGCGCCCCGGGCTGTCGACTGTCAGCCATGTATTTCAGGGAGGGAATTATGGAGACGTACGTCAAGCGGTCGGCATTCAGCAGCGAGGTGCGGCTGATCGGACAGCCGATCACGCATGCTGCGGACACCCCGGAAAGGCTCGCTGAGCGAGGGGAACTGGTCCGTGTACGACCGCACTACAAGGTGCCCGACGGCCGGTCCAGCTTGATCACGGTGCGTTCTCCGTGGTGCTACGAGGCGGTCGTCGTCCGGGAGTCGTGCGGCGACATGGTGGTCGTCAAGTACACGTGGGAGACCGACGACACCCCGTGGACCAGCACGGGTGCATTCAAGGTTTCGGAATTGCACAAGGTGCACGAGTGCGAGTGCGCCGGATGCTGCGGCAAGGACGGCATCCAGGAGTTCGACGGAGCGTGACATGGGAATCGACCTGCGGTTCGAGGGTGACGGCGTAATCGGTGAGTGGTCGGCCTGGCTGGAGGACAAGAGCGAGGAATTCGACCGGCTCGACGTGCTGTACGAGAAGTGGTCCGAGAGGTACGCGGACTGGACGGACTACCCGTACGGGGCGATCGAGTTCCTCGGCTGGCTGAAAAAGCGCGGGGTCAAGGTGGCTGGCCCGCACTGGAGCGGCGAGCTGAAGACCGAGCACACCCAGAACTTCATCAACTGGGCGGATCAGGTGGTCCACTACACGATCTTCAAGCTCGGTGACCTGTACTTCGTCGCGGTTGCCCAGCCGAACCACGTGAAGGACCCGAACTTCTACCGGCTCACCTGCGACCAGCCGGAGGACTTCCTGAAGTTCACCGACGCGTGGATGGAATGCGAGAGCGGCCACGCATTCGAGACCGAGAACACCGAGAAGTGGCAGTTCTACGTCGAGGGCGTCGGACAGCGCGGCCCGGAATTCGCCCTCCACGACCTGGGCCAGGACAGGGACGGCAACCACCTCTGCCCGAGGTGCGACAACAAGATCCTGAAGCTGGGGGCGTACTGATGATCGTTGGCTACAGCTACGCGGCCGAGAACCTGTGCCCCTCCTGCACGCTCAAGGCGATGCGGGCGAGCGGCATCACCGTACCGAGGGGCAAGGCACACGAAGACGCGATCCGGGGCGCAGCAGCAACGCTCGGGATCGACTTCGACGACCAGCACTCCTACGACCAGGGTGACTTCCCGAAGCCGGTCACCGAGCAGCAGTGCGTGACCGAGCTGACCGAGGTGCCGGATGGTGAACCCGGTGTCCGGCACGCGATCTCGGACGAGCGGTGCACCGGTGACAAGTGCGGTAAGTGGCTGGTGCTCGGGGAGAAGTCGCCGACTGAGGCGGCGCTGACAAGGGTGGTGCGTGACTCCTACGAGCTGCCCAAGGTCCTCGCCCGGGACGTCGCCGGAACGCTGCGGGAGTGGGGACTGTCGCACCCGGAGTTCTTCGACGGGGACAACGTCAAGCAGGCCGCCGCCCAGCACCCACACGACTGGTCCAGCTACCGCTTCGTCGACTACCCGAAGTCGCACGAGGTCCGGCCCATCTCCACACCCGACTACGAGACCGAAGAGTGCGTGCACTGCGGCCGGCCATGGGAGGACCACACGCTCATCTGCGACGTGTGCAAGGAGCCGGTGCCGGCGGCCGGCAAGCACTCCCATGAGATCCACGTGCAGGGCCAGATCAAGTTCCGAGAGGTCAAGCCGAAGGAGCGCGCATGAGCGATAGGACCAGCACTCCCGATGAGCTGTGGGACAAGTTCCGCGACCTGCTGAACGAGATGGACGCCGCTGGCCTGGCCGTCAATTTCGGCTCACAAATGGGAAGCGAAACCAACTGGTACAGCCTCCCTTACGCCAGCAATGACCGAACACAGCGAATTGAGGTGATCTATGACCGAGAGAAAGAGGCGTGGAAGCGGTACCAGCGTTGAACTACACGGAGGGTGACACGTGATTCTTCTGACCGGTTACTGGGACAAGGACGCGAATCTCGTCATCGAGTCGTCCCAGGAATTTCCCGACAGCACATCGAAAACGGAACTCGAAGCCCAGGCGTACAGGGAGCTGTCCGACGAGCACAAGC
The DNA here is from genome assembly GCF_040613555.1 of Streptomyces sp. NPDC006265. Lineage (NCBI taxonomy): Bacteria > Bacillati > Actinomycetota > Actinomycetes > Kitasatosporales > Streptomycetaceae > Streptomyces > Streptomyces sp. NPDC006265. The sequence continues at coordinate 15,108 of NZ_JBEXSH010000013.1, read as the reverse complement.
AGAACGGCTGGGCCTGCTCCTTCCTGGTCGATGGGCATACGCGGGCTGTCCAGGAGGCGTATGAGACCTACGTCAAAGAGGTCGGAAACAACAGCCCGACGCTGATCGACAACGTGTGGGGCGTCTTGGTCGACGACTGAAACGCGGGCCCGGTTGAGGAGCAACGGAAGCCGTCCTCCCCTATGCGGCATCCGGCGGGTTCGATTCCCGCACCGGGCACTAATCGGATCAACAGAAGGGAAAACGCGTGGCGGATATTTCGACGGCTGATCTCGCGGAGGCTGCGGCCGAGCTGGTGATTTCTCGCCTCGACGAGAAGTACTCGCTGGTGTACGTCGACCGCGGTGACTGCCTCACCGATGAGCAGATCGGAAAGATGTTCGCGGGTGAGGAGGAAGTCCTGGACTCCGAATGGGAGTCCGAGAATCGGTGGCACGGTGAAAACGCCGTCCTGGACAATCTGCTCGATGAGGACGCGCGGGATTTCCTGGCTGAGCATGACGCGCTGGAGCGGGTGCGTGCGGCCATCTCGGAACGCGATGAGTCCGACCCGCTCGGCGACCTGATGCGGGAGACCGGATCGAAGTTGTTCCGCTACCGGCTGGACGCAGAGGCCGAAGCGGACCCGTGGAGGTTCTCAGACGAGAAGGTCGAGGACGCAGCACGAACGCTGGGCTCGGCGGCTGGCCTCGACTTCCTCGACAACGCCGGCGCGCTGCGGGAGCTGGTGGCGCACGCCAGCTACGGCGGCGGGCTGTACGTCCTGTGGCGCGGCGACGTTAAGCCGGTGTACGACGCGGTGTGCAAGATCCGCTGGAACGATCCTGCACCCGAGATCACCGTGCAGTGGACCGACCCCGAGCTGCTCGTGCTCGACACGTGGAACGGCGCCGGTCACTCGGTGCGAGTGCGCGGCACCGTTCGCCTGCCCTTCGCCCCTGACCGGCTGTCCCTCGACGTTGCCCGAAGCGGTCACGGCTACTCCTGGACGGACACCGTCGGGGGCGGATACCAGCCGGAAGGTGACGAGCCGGAATTCATCGAATCCGACGCGGACTAGCACCGGGCGTTACCCACTGCCCGTTCAAACAATCAGGAGGAAAACGATGGGCGCGAGCATGCGTGAGATGCGGGAGCAGGCACTGGTTTACCTGGTGGAGTGGGAGGGCCGCGACCCGCAGCGGTACAACGTGGATGGGATCATTCGGGACGCGTGGATCAACGGCAACGGATCAGACGCGGTGTGGAAGGAGTCCGTCGAAAGGCACCACATCCGGTTCTTGGTCGGTGACTGGGTGCGGATCACGGTGGAGGCCGAGGACGGTTTCACCGAGCACCACTACGGCCCGATCGAGAACTTCCGTAAGCCCGGAGGCAGTTTCTACAAGCGTCACGTCGCCAAGCCGTACGCGGCCTTCGTCCACCCGGAGTACACCCGCAGCCACGTCGTGCCGCTGGCCGACCTGGTCGAGGAGATCAACGACTTCGAGATCATCACCGAGTGGTCCGAGGTCCACAAGGGCGGACCCCAGCACAACTACGGGGTCTACCAGTGCATCGGAATCCACGGGCCCTACCCGCCGCCCGCCACAACGCTCGTGATCCACAAGGTGTCGGGGCGTAAGAAGCGGTTCTGCGACGCGTGCAACACGCCCCAGCAGCGGGCTGGGCTCGCGGATGAAGCGTTGATGTACCAGCGAAATGCGAAGAGCACGATTCTGGAGCTGCGCGCAGACCCGACGCTGATCACGGGACCGACAGCAGACCCCGGCCGCCTCTGGGACAAGACACCGGCCGACGAGTGCCGCTCGTGGGCCGACGTGTTCCCGTGGCTTGTCCCGGCCCCGGCCGCCGAGCTGTACAAGCAGTGGAAGGAGGCGCAGCGTGCGTCGGTCGCTGCCTGAAATCCGGGTCCGTATCCAGCACCCGGATGAGCCGGACGCGTACCCGTGGTGGGAGTTCGACACCGAGGACGCAGCAGAAATCCGCGAGTGCCGGAAATTCCCGTACGTCGTGGAAATCTTGGACGGGGCCGGCCGACTGTTGGGCGACCTCTCCAACCTGGTCGCCGGCCCCGGCATCGAGGGCACCTACCGCTCCCCGTGGGACATCACGGATAACGCGGTGGCCTACTACGCCACCGACTGCTGGACGTACGCATGCGGAATCGAACCCGGCGTTCTGTTCCGCCTCGTCGGAGCCGTCTACCAGGTGCTCGGCTTCGAGCACATCTCCCAGGGCTACGGCGACGTCGGATACGCGACTGGCTTCCTGATCTGCCAAGACACCGGCGGGCACCCCCCGATGCGGATCAACATCAGGAACGCCACAGACCGGGTGCTGGAGCTGACCGCGCCGAAGTGCTCGACGCTCGACTGCCGGGCCTGGGCCACGCACACGCTGGAGACCTACAACCCCGACCCGCCGCCCTGGGAGTCGGACCGTGTGCGTGAACCGGTCTGCGAGCCGTGCGGCACCGAGTACGTCAACACCAATCGGATCAAGCGCCTCAACGGCACGCTCACGGAAGGAACGGCATGACGACCAAAATTCAGGGATGGACGATCGTGCACCAGAAGCGCACGGAATGGCGCGGGGTGTACGACGGGGTGTTCCTGGGCGAGTGCGACGGTCGTTGGATCGCGGGCCGCATGTACCAGGGCAAGAGCATGACGGACGGGTTCGGCGAGGGTGGCGAGTGGTGGTACTCCAACCGCTACGAGTCCGACTTCGAGCACGAGGCGAACCGGGCGCTGCGTGCGCTGCGGGAGTACATCCGGCTGTCGAAGCTGGCCGCCGACTGCTGGGACGGCATCTTCGACCAGCGGGCCGGTGAAGCGATCGACCGGCACTGGGCCAACCGTGTGCCGCTGGACGGCGTCCACGACATGTCGGCGGCATGGGTGCACCCCGACCTTACCGGCGACGTGCGAGGCAGTCACCACATGCTGCCCGCGGCCGAGGCGAAGTACGAGCTGTTGCAGTACATGCGACGCAGCCACGCGGTGAGCGAGGCGTTCCGCGAGGTGGCACAGATCAGGCACGGGTCGGAGCTGCACAAGGCGTACGAGACCGCCATCGAGGCGGCCGGCGCGGTGCGCCTGAGCGTGGCCGGCGACCGCTTCTCCCTGTCGTACGACGGCACCTACAACGACGGCGACGAGCACTGGGGCCGCACCTGGCACCGCAAGCCGCACCCCGACGCCCGAGTGAGCCGAGTGACCCACTGATGGAAGTGGAGTACAAGGGTCGCAAGCTGGTCGTACACCCGGCGAAGGGCGCGCTCGACCGGTACTCGCGGCTGCGGTTCGAAGTCAACGGGGTCTCCGGCACCGGTCACGACAATCACCCTCTGCTGGGTGAGCCGGGCGAAGGCGTGCGCGAGACGCTGGCGCGGTTGAAGCGGACGATCGACGACATCGACGCCAAGCCCGTCCAGCCCACCACTTACGCCTGGTGGTACCCGCCGGACCGCATCGAGACGTGTAACCCCGGCAAGCTCAACGAGCACATCAAGGGCAAGGGTGAGGCGTGCCTAGAGCCGGGATGCGTCCGCGCGGCGCGTATCGAGGCCGCGCGTGCCAAACGCCGCACCGGTATCACCGCGGCTTCCCTCGCGGGTGTTCTCACCCGCGCAGGATTCACACGGGCGGACCTGAATTGGGACAGCACAGCCAAGAGCGAGGGCTTCAGCGCCGAGGGAGAAAACCGTAACCGGCGCGTCGTCGTCATGTGGCGGGATGGCCAGTACGGCACGAGAACGCTGCGCGGCGAGCTTCCCGATATAGCCGCGTTCTGCAAGTCCAGGGGCTACCCCGTCCGTGTCACGGACGCGGGTTCGTCTCTGTGGGTTTACCCGAAGGGGACCGACGAGCCTACGGAAGGGCAGCCGGTCCCGACCAACAACAAGCCGGAGTCGTTCGGCAAGAAGGACTGACCATGCCCGAGCCCAAGTTCAAGTACCAGCCTGACAACGAGGAAGAGACCCGCTTCAAGGTTTACACGGACGCCCCCGGCGACGACGACGGCTTCCTGTACCAGGGCATCGTCTACGAGACGGCCGACGGCGGATGGGTCGCCGACTGGACGGGACGCAGCAGCAACCCGATCGCGATGCCGGGCTTCAAGACGCAGGAGTATGCGGCCTCCGCGCTGTACTGGTTCGCCCCGCCGGCCCAGTCCTTCGGCAGCCGGCCGGCCGGCAAGGGCGCGGTGGACGAGCGGCAGATCGACATGTCCGAGTGCGGCTGCTGTGTCAAGAATGGCTGCGACTGCGAGGGCTTGAACCGCATCTCCGAGCGATTCGGCACGAAGCAGACCTACGAAGTCAGCCCCTCGCTCATCCCCGCGCCCGGCGTGCTCGTCTGCCTGATGCCCATGCCCGACGGCGACTTCCTCGTGGACTGCAACACCTGGGGCAGCGGAAGCGGGATCGGCTACCTCCAGCAGCGCGACGACGGCCGCTACACCGTCCGCGTGGGGCGCAAGTCGATCGGGATCGCGCCGAAGCCGGAGACCGGCATGTGGGCATGCCTTCAGGCACACACCGGCACGAAGTTCTACAGCAAGCTCGTGAAGGGCTTCGAGCCGCACGACAAGCCCGTCTACTCCGTGCCCACGGACAACCACTGATTGGACAGACATGCTCTTCCAAGACCGGGACTGGTACCGCCCTCGTCCGCGCTACGAGGTCCGCACCCGCAAGGACCGCGACGACAAACCCGTGGACCTCGCCATCTGGGACGAATCCCGCAGTGCCTACATCCACCACCCCGACCACGAGATCTTCACCCTGCCGCTGGATACGCCCGAGGAGAAGGTGCGCCAGGTGGTGGCCGATTTCGAGCGCACCCGCCGCCGCGCTGACGTCGTCTTCATCGCGCGGCGCCGCACGAAGAAGGGCCGGGTTGTGCGTGAGATGTCGTCCGTGTGTGGTGACGTCATCGAGCAGGGCTACGGATACCGGGTCGTGCTGGATCTCGGCAACAACCGCCGTGTGATCCCCGCCGAGAGGCACGTGCGCACCATCTGGGGCACTGCGGTCAAGCACTTCTACACGGGCTCCCACCGCGCCGAAGACGACGCGATCACCGAAGACAAGGTCGAGGTCGAGGGGTGGACCGAGCCGCGGCACGAAGAACTGTTCCGCATGGCCTGCGGAATCAGCGTCGAGCCCTGGTTCGCCCGCTTTGCTCGGCACTTCAACCTCGGCGGCAAGCACTTCCAGTGGCAGCAGGTCGCCGCGCTCGGGCACAAGGAAGTGCCGATGATCGCCAACCCCAACGCGCATTGGCTGCTGCGCGCCTGGAACCAGGAGCACCCGGACGTAGCGCGCCGACTCTTCCACTTCGACGACCCTGACCAGACCGAAAATGAGAAGGAGCAGCACTGATGGAGAAGCTGAAAGTGAGCGCCGCTCTGGCGCTGGCACAGCAGGAGAAGACGGCCGGCCGGCCGGGGGAGCTGCTGTTCGGCGGGCGGGCCAACACCGTCAAGCCGAGGCCCGCGAAGCGGGTCACGCTGACTCTACTGCCGCGAGGGAAGGTCGAGATCCGTGATCTCGACGGCAACCTCGTGGACGACACCCGCACCGGCGTCACGATGTGGTTCGCGGCCCCCGACACGGCTGAGGCTCAGGAACAGGGGGTGGCGACGTGACCCAGGGCATCCGCTACAGCGCCGAGGAGTGGCGGGAGGCCCTCAACCGTGCTGGTGACCTGTCGTTCTGCGAAATCGACTCGCGGGAGCAGGCCGGTGAGCTGGCCGGTGTGACTGCCAGCCTCTACGAGGACGAAGCCGAGAAGGACGAAGACAGGCTGTACGCGGCCATCACGGTGGCGGGCGGCCTGGCCGAGGAATTCGACCAGGACTTCCTCACTGCCGTCCTGCGCGGCCACGACAACAACGCAGGGAAGGGACTGGCGGAGAGGGCGAAGACCTTCGTCGAGCAGAAGTGGCCCGGCTTCCCCTTTGAGGAGATCGAACACCCGGACCGGTTCGCGGCCCGGCACACCCTGCAAAAGCACGAGCGCTGGGCCTCCAGCCAGGAAGGCGACTACGACGGCTTCGTATTCGTCTTCGACGTGTCCGAGCTGGCCCAAGGGCCCGCGGTTTCCACGGAGTAGACACGTCGAAACACCGCTCAGAAATCCCAGACGGCCCGTTCTCACCGCAGGCCGTCTTCGATCCCAAGCAGGAGCGCCTTCATGAACCGCCGCAAACGCTACCCCTACTCTCAGCTCCCCGAAGGCCAGTTCGTACGGGTCTGGATCGACTCCTGTCAACCCGACTACTACTACGGTCGCATCAAGTACCACCGCCGCAACGACAAGGGACGGCCGGTCGGGATCACGGCTGTGGAAACCCTCGACGCGAGGGACCTGGGCGACTGGTACAAGCGCCCCCATGGCTGGTACCGCGAGATGGGCACCGAATTCATCGAGCCCCTGGACCACCTTGCCGAGGAGCCCACGGCGGACTCGTTCATCTGCGGCCATCTGATCGGCACCACCGATGAGCCGCGCTACTGCACCGCCACAACCGTCGAGGGAACTGACCGGTGCACCATGCACTCGGATACAGCATCCTCATCCCACCGAGCATGAACCAGGTGCGATACCCCGGGCTGCACATCAACGGCCGAGCCCCGCCTGGAACTCACGAGCCAGGACACAGCAGAAACTCGCGGCAGCCTACCGGTGGGCCGCTTTTTTCATGCCCGAAAACAGGAGGGGAACGACATGCAGCACGTCACCCACAACGGCCAGCAGATCTCCCAGGGCGAGGAGTTCGAGCCCATGCCCGGTTACCGGGTCATCTTCGTCCGGGACGAGGGCTCCCGGCTCATCCTGCGTGACAGCGCGGGTGAGTTCTCCCGCCCGATCCGGCCCCACACGGACCAGCCGCGGCCCGCGGCCCCGGTCAAGCTCGGTGCGCGGCGCACCGTCCTGGAAGAGGTGCCCGACGCCCGCCCGATCGTCGACGAGACGATCTACCTGATGACGCACCAGATGTGCGTGCCCGGCGGCTGGCAGGACATCACCTCCACCAAGCTCCGCGGACCGCGCGGCCAGGCCGGGGTCTACGGGCCGGCCGGTCAGATGATGGAGGTCGGGGGGCTGCGCGACAGCGCCCGGCGGATGTTCGAGGCGGCCAGCAAGCAGCTCGCCAAGCACCCGTACACGCGCCTGGACGAGCTGCTGACGAAGCTCCGCCTCCAGGAGGGCACCGGCGAGGTCGGCGGCTGGGACGACCCGGGCGTGGGCTTCGAGGTCGCCGAGCTGCTGGCGAAGGCCAACACGCTCTGATCTCCCGGCCGGCCCCTCGAATGGCCGGCGCGACCACCCGCCGCGTGCGGGTTCACTGAAGGTCGGCCCCCGTGACTTTCGCGGGGGCCGGCCCTTTTACAGACACATCTCGAAAGGATTTTTCCGGTGGGGAAGAGAACGCAGGACGAGAAGTCGTGGGTGGTCAAGGCCGCCATCAGGAGCCCCAAGTCGGCTGACGAACTGGTCGAGTACATCGGCAAGCACCTGGTGGCCATCCCGTTCAGCCGCGAGGGGGAAATCGCGGGCGGGCAGCTCATCAGCGTTGACCCGGAGACCAGGACGGCGTCGCTGCGCCGGTACGACAACGACTTCGTGAACGTGGTCCCGTGGCTCGGGACCGAGTTCCGTTACTCGGTCAGCATCGACAACCCGTTCTGGGACCTGAAGCCCGGGTCCAAGCGCCGCTTCGAATGGTTTCACGACGCCGACGGCCGCGAGACCAGCACACCCCGCACGCTGGTCGGCACCGTCGACCTGGTCAAGCCGGAACTGGCACACCTGTGGGTCCGCGACGACGCCTACTCCGCCGGTGGCTGGTGGGCCACCATCCACGCCGAGGACGCCGCCAAGCACTCGCTGCGCGCGGTGAACCTCAAGCAGGACCCCGCTTAAAAACTTCGTCACTCAAATGGGTGACCGGACTATTTATGGCCCGGCTCGTTGTGTCAAGAGCGGCAGCCTCACCGATAAAAACGACAAGGAGTAACACCCATGGCCATTGTCCACGAGGGGTGCCTGACGTGCCCCCGCTGCCGCGAGTACGTCATCGAGATCGACCCCGGGGACTTCCCCGACGGGCCGCCCGAGGATGGGGAGTCTCCGACCCCGTGCGGCGAGTGCGCCCCCCATGTCGAGGCCGACAAGACCGCCGCCTTGCGCACGATCGTCGCCGACTGGGAGATCTGCCAGGACTCCTTCGGCGACGACATCTCCCCGGACATGCTGCCCGTCGTCATCACCGTGCCGGCCACCTCGCGCGACGAGGCGATCCAAGCCGCCGCCGAGAAGCTCCAGACCCACTACGGCTCCTCCGTCGACCACCTCTACCGCACGGACATCGAGACCGGCGAGTGGTTCGGCAATGACGCGGGTGACTTCGAGCCCCTGCTGCGCATCTGCGCCGTCTTCGTCGGCGAACCCGAGCTGGACGACCTCGACGAGATAAGCGAGGTCATCCGCTGACATCCCGGCCGCGTCCGTGGCGCCCCCTCGGGGGCGTACGCGGTCCCTGCCGAGCTGCTTCCCACCCACCCCGATGAAAGGACTCACCGTGACCTCGCCTGACCCGGACCTGCCCACCGACGGATGGCTCGTCGACCTCACCCCCAAGCAGCGCCAGGACCTCTGCGGCGCCACTCTCACCGTCATCAGCGGGGCCCGTGAGAACACCGGACTCGTCATCGACGTCGCCGAGAAGGCGGTGCACCTGTGGGAGCCGGACCGCGCGGACGTGCTGATTTACCCGGTCTCCTCGACCCTCTTCAGGCGTGACGTGGCCAAGCCGCTGATGCCGGGGATCGCCCGCAGCCTGGCCGAGGAAGCCGCCTGGGACGCCAAGGCGGCGTCCCTGCGCGACCCCGAGAGCAGCACGGCTGCCAGCTACGACTACGACGTGGCGCAGAGCGGCCACCACGACAACCAGCTCGGTTTCTACGAAGACCTGCTGAAGGAAGCCACCCGCCTCCTGTTCGCCCCCGCCCCGACCCTCTGAAGGAGACGTCATGTGCCGTGCCAACCCTGACTGTGAAGAGGGCGGGATCGAGGTCAACACCACCATCTGGTTCAACGCTGACGACGATGCCGGCAGTCTCGACCTGGCCGGCCTCGACGACACGGGCTTCGAAATGGTGTGTCCCGGCTGCAACACCCACATCGACGACGACGAGCTGCACAAGGTGGCCAAGAAGCGCATCGAGGAGTTCGCCGAGGGCAACGACGCGGCCTTCTCGCACGGTCCGCCGGTCAGCTACGAGTCCGACCGGATGCGGCAGGCGTTCGCCGAGATCGCCAAGCGTTTCGAGGACGAGGACACCCGCGAGAAATTCGCCGTCATCGTCTCCGCCCTCCAGGCCGAGTTCCCCGACCGCTCCGACGGCAAGGACTCCTCATGAGTGACCCCATGACCGAGGCGGCGGCCACGATCCCCCTCATCCCGGGAACCCGCGTGGTGCTCGACGACCCCGACTTCGAATTCAGCCCGTGGCATGGGCAGGTCGTGGTGTGCCTGTGCAAGCGGCACGTCTGGCAACAGCAGGTGGGCGAGGGCGGCCCTGGCCGCGAGTGCGGACACGCACGGTCCGACTACCCACAGGCGGCCGACGCGTGCCCCTGGCCGCTGCATGTGCGCTGGGACAGCCACTGGTCCGACAACGACTATCCGAACGAGTCGCACGAAAGCCCGGAACTCCTCCGGCCCGCACCGCTGTGCGAACAGCCTCTGGAAAGGAAGTACGCATGACGCAGCACGTTATTCAGTTCAGCGGCGGCCTCGGCAGTTTCGGGTCCGCCCTCTGGGTCGCCGAAAAGTACGGCACGGCCAACATGACGCTGCTGATAGCGGACACGGGGATCGAAGACCCGGACCTGTGGCGTTTCGCGGATGACACCAGCCGCCTGCTCGGCGTGCCGCTGACGAAGGTGGCCGACGGGCGCACCCCGTGGGAGCTGTTCGCGGACAAGCGTTTTTTGGGCAACTCCCGCATCTCCCCGTGCACCAAGTACCTCAAGCAGATCCCATGCCGGAAGTGGATGAAAGCGCACGCTCCCGTCGGCGATTCCGTCGTCTACATCGGCATCGAAAAGACCAAGCATGACCGGCGCCGCGTTCCCGCCATCGCCCGGAACTGGAAGCCGTGGCGCGTCCAGTTCCCCCTGTGCAACCGGTGGATGCCGGAACTGAGCAAGGAGGCATCCAAGGCCCAACTCATGGACCTGTCCCGGTGGTACGGCATCGAACCGCCCCGGCTGTACGCCCTCGGCTACGAGCACAACAACTGCGGAGGTCTGTGCGTCAAGGCAGGCCAGAAGCAGTGGAAGCGCACCCTCGACGTGCTGCCCGAGCGCTTCGCCGAGGCCGAGCGCCAGGAGGCCAGTCTGCGCGAGCGGCTCGGTGACGTAACGATCCTGCGCGAGCGCCACAAGGGCGTCGCCTATTCCCTGCCGCTCTCCAGACTTCGACGCCGGCAAGAGGCCGTCGAGGCGTTCACCACCGCCGTATGAGAAGGGAACACTGATGACCATGTCCGAACTCCGACCGGCGCTGAAGACGCCAACCGGCGGCGCCGAGTCCCAGCCGCAGCGCCCCGAGCAGTGGCACGGCCACCCGTACGTATGGGCATGGAACGTCTCCGTCGGAGCGTCCAGCCGCAGCTACATCGAGCGCGAGTGCAAGGCCGCCGCAGATGCCCAGGCCCCGGCCGACGCGGTGTACCAGGAACGGGTGGACGACCCCAACACGCTGGGCGAGTGGGTCACCGTCGGCATGCTCACCACCGTCGAGCGGCAGAACAGGGTCCACGAGTACGCCCAGGCCCTGAAGGACTGGCAGGAGGCCCTCCAGGCGTACCGAAAGCTGCCCGCGGTGCAGCCGCCCCAGGAGGCCGGACAGCCCCCGGCCGAGGAGCACGAGTACGTCATCGTCTACCGGCCCACACACATCACCGGCGTGGTCCGGGCCCCCAGCCTGCTGGAGGCAGTCAAGAGGCTCACGCCGGGCGAGAAGTTCAAGCCGTCGGGCTACGGCATCCTCGACTTCGAGGGCGAGAACGGGGTCGAGTGGCACGTCGGGTTCGACTCGGGCAAGACCGAGATCCTCAGCACCACCGACCCGCGGGTCAACAAGCCCATGCAGTCATCCCAGTCGCCGGCCGCACCGGAGACCGCCGAAGCGCCAGCCGCACCGGAGCCCGACGGGGCGCCGGCTGAGGCCGTGGACACGGCAGCAACACAGGTCCCCAGCGAGGGCCGCGGCGTGCGGGTGCGCAGGCGCACTCCGCAGCAGTAACTCCCCAGGCACGATGGCCGCCCGCGTGTTCCCCGCACTGTTCATGGGAGCGTAGGTTCTACAGCCCAAGGACACGACAGCAACGGAGGATCGGTGCGGACCAAGGTCGTCAGCTCCGCGGAAATCTTCACCAAGCCGTGGGGGGGGCCGTGCACCATTTCCCGGCGGAGCCCACCCCCCGACGGCTGGCGCCTGGTGGCCGCCTTCGAACTGATTTCGAAAATGCACCAGGCGCATCCGGACGAGGCCGACCTGAAGAATTGGTCGGATACGCCTGACGCCTTCCCCAGCCCACCCCTCGAATGGGTGGCGACGCCCTGGGTGGGTTGGAGTGGCTGCCAGGCCGTAGATGTACAGCACTAAAGCAACAACGTTTCCTAAATATTGAAAGGCGAAGAGAGTGGTCCAGCGCGTCAAGATGAACTGGACGGACGAGCAAGGAGCGCCGCGCCATATCTACGAGACCGGCATCGAGCGGCTGAGGTACGTCGCCAGCCGCTCCGGCACAGGCCGCTACCAGATGCCCGAAGGGCAGCCCGTCTGGAGCACCAAGGACATCCGCACCTTCGAGGAGCAGGGACTTTGGGAGGTCACCTGGCTCGAAGAGGGCGACCACGAGCACACGGGTGCCTGGCGGATCGACGGCCTCACGGACAAGGCGCGCGAGCTGCTCGCCGAGTGGGAGCGCCGCGTCGAGGGCGGCGGCGGCCGGCGCGGACCCAAGCGCACCAGCACTCCCCGCAAAGCCTGAGCAGAGTCGCTGAAGGCGGATTTACCGCAACCCTGTGAATGTCGAGCCAACGCCCGGAGTGCCCTACCCGCCGCATATGCGTTTCGCATGTACCGGACAATAGTGCTAGTCCGCGAGCAGGAGCACGGCCCGCGCACACCACCCATGCACCGGGCGTACGCGCCCCCCGCAGCGGTGAAAGTAGTGGGCACTTTCGGGCAAACCCTCGTGCAGCCAAACTCAGTCCAAAGTGCTCCCCCTACCCTCTCTTTCAGGTCTCACGCCACCCGCTGCCACTACAGTCAGCAGCGGTGCGACAGCCAAGAGACCCCCAATAAAAGAGCGCGTGGAGGAACAGCCATGGCGGTTCAAAGGTACGACGACCTAGACGGCAAGGCAGGAGCTGAAAGCATCAGCTTCTCCCTGAACGGCAAGGCGTATGAGATCGACCTGGGCAGCGAGAACGCCGCAGGGTTCCTAGGGATGTTCAGGCCATACCTGGCCATCGCACGGGAAGTGGGACTGGCCGTCTACCTCCCAGCGAATATCGGCCATGCGGCAGGAGTGATGGCCATCAGCGGACAGTCACTCACAGTGCACCAGCAGGCCGCGGCAACCGGAGGCGCCGCGGTGGCCTACTCAGAGCCCGACCACAGCCACCGCCCCTCGTTGCAACTCGCCGCGGATGCGCCGCCAGTTCCCCGTCAGCCCGAGCACACCACCACCCCGGAAGACCGGACAGCCACTCCTACACAAGCGCCGCAGCCGCCAGCCTCCACAGACCCCGAGGTCCGAGACTGGGCCAAGCGCTGGTCCGTCCCCAACCTCCCCAGCCGAGGCCGCGTCCCCGCACGCATCCGCGAAGCCTATGACGCCTTCCAAGCCGACGACAGGGACCCCTGGAAAGCACTGTTGAAAGAGGCCGGCACAGACCCCCGCAAGGCAGCCGCCAAGGCACGCCGACTCAACCTAGTGGACGCCGCCCAACCGCCAGAGCCCAGCCAAGAAGACGTCGACCGCCAGAGGGCAGCGCAAGTCGGCAGGCTCAGCAGTGCCCAACTCACGGTCCTGCGGCAGATGTTCAACGCCCCAGACGGCCGCGCCACCTCCGACCGCCGAAGCAAGCCTAGCTTCGGAGCACTCAAGAACCGAGGCTGCTGCACCGTGGCCATCGACAACGCAGATACAAGCACCTACGAAATCACCGACATCGGACGCTTGTGGTTCGACGTCCGCGACATCTCCCCCAACCCCGCCGACCCGGCCGACAACTAGGGCCCCTCAACACCCGAGCCCGCTGTACGCCCCCCGCAGCGGGCTGAGCAACACACGCACGACAAAGGCCCCGTAAACACGGGGCCTTTTGCATTCACCCCGAAGGGAAGAACCGTGAGCCGCATCGAACGCGTCATCCTCCTCGATGACCTTGCCAACGACGACACCACCGAAGCTGACGAGACGGTCCCGTTCAGCCTCGACGGCGTGGACTACGAGATCGACCTCACCGAGGCCAACGCCCAGAAACTGCGCGCCCGGCTCAAGGAGTTCACCCAGGCCGGCCGCATCGTCCCCAAGCGCAGGCGCTCGCCACGACCCATGACCGAGCCCGCCGGCGCCGGCGCCACCCTCAGCCGGCACCAGGGCGGCGTCGACCCCAAGGCCGCCCGCGCCTGGGCCACCGAACACCGCCTTATCGCCCCGAAACAGCGCGGAGTCCTGGGGAAGAAAATCAAGGACGCCTACAGCGCCTTCCAGCGCGGCGACACCGGCCCCCTCAACGAGCTGAAGGCGGAGCTGGCCACCGACGGCACCACCCCCGCCACCGACAAGCCCAACACCCCACAGCAGCCGCCCAAGCGCCGAGCCCTGGCCGCCGTCCCCGAGCCGGCACCCTCTGAAACTCCCACCGCACCCAACGAGGACCCCGACGAAGTCGAGGCCCGAAAGCACTACAAGCCGCTGGACATCCGCAGCCCCGAGATGGCGGACGACAAGAAATGGCGCCGCCGCACGGCCCACGGCTGCGACCGCACGGACAAGGTCGAGCAGATGACCTACGCGGAGCGAGTGCGAGCCGTCGGCGGCGGCCTCAGCAACCGCAACGTCACCATCCTCGCCCAGCTCGCAGGGGTCATCGAGCCCAAGAACGGCAAGATCTCGCACCTCACCGGAAGCGCCCTGCGCCTCCAGAACCTGGAGATGATCGAATACGTCCCCGAGTCGGACCACGGTTGGGAAATCACCGACTTCGGCCGCTACGCCCACCAGTTTCACAGCATGGGTGAATGACCTGTGAGGATTAAGTGGAGCCCGCATGGATCAGGCTGACGCGGGCTCCACAACCCCTCGGTACCTGGGTTCACCCATTCGAGTGTCAGCGTAAGAAATCGCCCAACTGCGTTCCGGCCAAGGTCACCCCCCGGCTATTTTGTGATCCATCGCAATAACAGAGCGACAGGGAGTAACCATGGCACCCGAGGTACTGGAAGCCCCCACCGAGGACGAGGTTTTCGAGCACTTCCGCAGCATCCCCGACCGGTACCAGCGGTGCGCCGCAGGCGACCACAACTGGGACATGACCCAGGCCACCCCACTCAACCCGAGTGGCAACCGCTACCGGGGCCAAGACATCACCAAGGCCGCCTGGCTCGACTGCGCGGACACCTGCGTCCCGGACCCCGACGGAGAACGCGGATGCAGCCGCAGGCGCGACTACCAGATGGAATACGACGGCCGCCGCCAAGGCTTCGTGCGCACCACCGAGTACACCTACGCACAGCGGCACCCCGACCTGGTAAGCCCCAAGGGCATCTCCCTGACCGGCATCAACGCTCGCAGCGAGATGCCCGACGTCCGACGCGACCGCAGAATCCGCCAGCGGACGCTGCGTATCGCTGCCAAGGGAGCCGCCTGAAATGGCGCAGCGGATCGTTCACGAAAAATACTGCGACTGGCACGGCCAGCTCGACTCCCCGGTCCAACTCCCCGCACTGCACCTCCGCGTCAATCCCCAGGGCAAAGAAAACGACCTCTGCGAGAGCTGCTGC
>NZ_JBEXSH010000012.1:0-34116 GCF_040613555.1 Streptomyces sp. NPDC006265 | reverse complement strand
TCCCAGCATGCACATGACTAAAAGTCGGCCAGTACGGCGATTAGTACCACGATCGAGCGATCACGAACCGGGCGAGATCGGGCTTAACGCCCTCTGAGTCAGAGGCAGTCGCGGACGAGGGCGGGAAGGGCAAGTTCGGCCAGACGGTCAGCCCGGTGACCGGCTTCCCGGGCAGCTCGCATGCTTGTTCTCAACCCTTGCATGCTGAATTCCAGTGCCCGACGTCGGCGCAGCACTTCCTCACGGCTCGCCTCGACAACCGCTATCTCCGGAGGAATAGGATCGGGATTGTCAATGAGCGCGACTTCATGGGACGAGGACTGAATTCCCGATTCAGTACCATCCAATTCCCACACGCGCACGCGTGCCCGACCAAGGTGACTTGGATATGCACTCAGATAGGTGGTGAGCAGATGCCGACCGTAAGCGGATGAGGTACCTTCACAACCTGCGGTCTGTTCGTCGATAACTTGCCATGTATCGCTTTCAAGAGACCTGATCTCAATGAGTGCACGGCACTTGATCATCGACATAAATTCCCGCTCCCGGTTCACCCCTTGCTCCGCAACGAGTCTAGGTCCGGCACATCCACCGGACCAGTGTTACCGGGTCTTTCTTGCATTCTCTTTAGACGCCGTTTCCGATGGCGAGTCAGCCCAGCCGTCCAGGGACTCCATGAACGCGTCGAAGAAACCGAACCAGACGCAGTGGCCCGCTCCCGGCACGGAACGCACGGTGAAACCCTGTGCCAGCATGTTCGCCACCACGTCAGGGGTTACGTACTGGCTCGGGTGAGCGCGCACCACGAGGGACGGCACGTCGGTCGCAGGAGTGAAGTCCCTGCCCGCTGACGACAAGCACAGGCTGACCGCTGTTGCCACATCGAACGACTTGACGGCCTCGACCTCCGAGGCCATGTCCTGTTCGCTCCACCAGGACCGCTCACGCAGCAGGTACTCGAGGGTCCGCTCCTTCTTCGTCGTCGCGTACCACCGCGTGAGCGTGGCGCGGTCCGGATCCAAGTCGCCTTCGAAGGTGGTGTCGACGTACACCACACGCTCAGGCCTCAGCCGGCCCGCCGCAGCCGCAAGGATCACTCCGCCCATGGAGTGGCCGATGGCCAGTGCGGGCGCGGCGGGAACCGAGTGCACAAGCGCCGCCATGAAGGACTCCACGGTCGAGTCGGCGCAACGCGGGGACTTTCCGTGGCCTGGCAGGTCGACCGCGATCACCCGGTAGCCGCGTCGGGCCAGTGCGGGGCCGACACGCCACCACGCGCGCGAGTCGGCCATCATGCCGTGCAACAGCACGGCGACGCGGTCGCCCGTTCCCCACTCACGGGTATAGAGCTGGACGCCGTCCACCGGATCCATTGATCACCCTCCGTATTCTGCATCCGTGCCGAGGCCAGTTGGTGGACGCCAGTCGGAATCCACCATACGGCCGGCGAACTGGGCGATCCGCGGAAGGTCCACCGCGGGATTGACCGACCCTTGAAGACGCACGTCCCGTGAGCGGATCTTGTCCCGCATGCGCTCCTGCTGGCCCTTGCTGCGCAGCAGCTCGTCGTGGGTGAGAGCGTTGAACACCAGAGTCGGCCAAGCGAACCGACGCGCCCAGCGGGAAGCGGCGGGGTGGAGACCGACGACGAAGAACCGGCGGTCCGCGAAGACCACTCCGTCGTCCCCGCCATCGAGCGTGACGGGCTCTCCCGTGCCGCACCCGTCCACGCGGTTCATCCCCCGCAACTGGTCCCACAGCACTCGCTCGAAGGAGACTTCGTCCACGCACAGCGGCCCGTCGAACACCGCCACGAACACGGCGACGGCATGTGTGGCACGGGGAAAGTCCTCGGTGAACCTGCGCAGGTCGTCGGCGCACCCGTCAATCGCAGCCGTGGAGGACAACGGACCGTACAAACCCAGGCGGTACTTGTCCTGGCGTATAGCCGCGGAACCGCCCAGGCAGGTGTAAACACCGCTGAGCATCATCGCCCGGAACTGGTGGTGCACCAGGACGGCCAGGGCGTCGGGCTCGTCCGGTTCGGGGCGCAGTCGTACGAGCCGACCCTCTTGGACCCCGTGACACGAGTTGCGAACGGTGCCCTCCGGCACCTGAGACTCCGGTGACATGGATTTGGCCTCCCATGGAGGAATTCCGGCAGAACCGGGGGGGGCTAGGGGACATCTGCGATTCCTGCGGCAAGCCGCCGAGCGAGAGCGAGCGTGGTCAGGGATGGGTTCGCCGCGCCGGCCCTGGGGAATGCCGAAGGGCCTGCCACGTACAAACCCTGGACACCTGTGATCTGGAGATCCTCATCGAGGACGCGGCCGATGGGAAGCGTGCCGCCCTCGTGGTCCTCCATCCCGAGGAAGCTCGACCAGGTCACGGGGACGCCCTCGAGCGCCCTGTCGATGGATTCGGGAAGCACGAAGGCGTTGGAGCGCTCGGCTGCGTGGAATTCGTCGAACTCCAACGCGGTAGCTGGAGACCCGGCGGTGTGGGCCAGGTCGTCGGCGACGGCTTGGAGAACGTTGCGCTGGGACTTGATCAGGAGCTCGTCCTCCGCCGAGGGCACGGCGTGAACCCGCGCCGGCCACGGGTACGCGGACGCGGACGGGCATTCCACGTAACAGGCCGCGGAGGGCAGTTGCTCACCTGTGGTGCGGACGTCGACCACGGCTCCGCCGGACGTCGGGTACTGCACGTCGACGAAGAGGTTGGAACGGGTTCCGCAAGGAGCCCAGTAGTTGCCCGGCGGGATCGACGCCAGCAGGCGGTCGGCCACCCGGGAGGAGACGCGCAGGAAGAAACCCTGGACGATGTGGTCCGACAGGCCGGTGAGCCGCCGCAGGTCGTTCCCGGCGGTTGCGAGGCCTTGGAGGGCGAGCCTGCTGTTCTCCACCGTTCCGGCTGCCAGCACCACCGTTTCCGCTTCGATCAGTGTCGGTTCACCCGTGTCGTCGGCTCGGACGACTCCGCGGCAGCGGCCGCCGACGACCTCCACATGCAGTGCCGACGTGCCCGTGAGAATGCGGGTGCCGACGGGCTCCCTCAGTACGGCACCGGTTTCCGGGTCACGCCAGGTGTCCAGCGGTGAGTAGGCGTACCAGCGGTCGGGGGACGACGAAGCGCGGCGGATCGCCCGGGGTGTGCTCACCAGGTGCAAACCCGCCACCGATCCGGTGAGGGACTCGTCAACCAGCGGAGGCTGGGAGGTGTCTGCGGAGCTCCACTCCCGGAGCTCCCGGCTGACGCGTGTGTACAGGGAGTCGCCGCCCTGCCAGGAAGTGCACAGGTCCTCCCTGACGGCGGTCGGCCACCACGGTGCCGCCAGCGCCCAGTCCTCGATCGGGAGTGTCACGCCGTACCAGTAGAGGGATCGGCCACCGAGCCGCTGCCGGATTCCCGAACTGCCGGCGTAGTGCGGGCTGCTGAGGGAACTCCACGGCCGGTGGAAGTAGGCGTCGGTGTGCGGCTCCAGCCACGCGCGCAGCGCGGCGTGCGGCCCGAGCACAGCGTTGTTGTGTCGTAGTTCTCCCTGTGGTCCGGCCTCGATGACCAGGACACCGTCGAACCCTCTTCTGTCGAGCTCCTTGGCGACCTCCAGGCCGGCGAGCCCGGCACCGATCACGACGGCACGGCACTGGTGCGGCGGCGCGGTGCCGTTACGGGCGGTGAGGAGTCCGGGACCGTGCCGGGTGGTGGACCGAGGACTGCGCGCGGCGTGGTCAGGGCTGGGCATGCTGACATCTCCTTGAGGCGCGGGTAGTGGGGAAGGGCTCACGACCGCCCACGGCGACCGGTCGCCGTTGCTGCCGGTTGGCCGGCGCATCGGAGGGAAGGGCGAACCCGTCTGCGTGCCGTGGTCGGCCGCTGTGGCGGTTTCGGCGGTGCTTCTCTCCTCCAGGGCGTCGATGAGGTGGCGCACCCATGTGACGAGCAGTTCGGGGTGGCCGTCGACCGGTCCCACCTGGTCGACGATGCGGCGGTAAGTACCTACCTGGTGCGCCGCTCCGACCACGCGCGAAGCTCGCAGGGCCGCGAACACGTCGTCTTGTGGTGCGTGCCTGCTCCATTGCCGTACGAAGGCGGACTCGATGCTGAGTCCTTCGTGGACGTCCGCGTCGAGGAGCGGCTGTGCCAGGTCGACGAACGGGTGCGCCAGACATGCGTCGGTCCAGTCGACGTGCATCCACCCCGACCGCGTCCACACCGAATTGGAGCCGTTCACGTCTCCGTGGACCAGTGTGGAGGGGATCGCACGACTCTCCAGGTCGGCGCAGGTCGCTTCGAGCACCGGCATCAAGTGGCGGAGCGCCGCGGTGTCCTGGGCGCCCAGAAACTCGCACGTGTCCAGCAGGACGGTGATGTCAGCGGGTACGGTGCGAAGCCGCCGGTCAGGGCAGCCAAGAGCGAGGACGTCCGCCGCGCGCCCGATGGTGGCGCACTGGATCGGCACGATTGTCTCGAGTGGATGGCACGGCGAGGCTCCCGGAGCCGTGGACTGAGGAATACCGGCCGTCAGGTGCCATCCTCGACCTGCTGAGATGACCTCGGGCACCGAGCCTGGGACCAGGCGGGCGAGCCAGGAGATCACCTGGCCCTCGTGGGAGAAGACGGGCGGTACCTCCTTGTACCAGACGAAGCCGTGGTCGGTCGGAACGCGCAAGACCGCTGAGACGCTCCACTTCTTGACCTGCTCGGGCGGACCGGTGCGGCTGATGGGGCGGCCGGCCAGGGCGGTGTCGATTCTGCGGAGCGCCGTGTGCGGCCACTCAGGCCTGTCCCAGGTCCGCTGCCAGATGGATGGGGCCACTTGAAGCTCCTTCAGCGGATCGGTATCCGGTCTCGCTGTGGAAGGTAATGTCGCAGCTTCCCCCACATGGCGACGTCCTCGTCATCGCCCTGGTGCTCACCGAGGAACCGCACCGCGTATTCGGTGACCTCGCTCAAGAACCAACGCAGCTCGTAGAACCGGAAGAACAACGGTCTGCCGTCAGGTGCCGATCCGAGGGTCCGACGGAAATGGAACCAGTCGCGTTCGGCGGGGCCGCGCATCGCCGCTCCCCAGTCCGCGAACAGCAGCTGGCCCTCGTACAGGAGGATATTGGGAGCGCTGGGTTCTCCGTGGGTGAGGACGAAGGAGTCCTCGGCGGCCGTACACGCGGCCGCCGTTTCCTGCCATTGCGCCAGTGCGTCCTCGATGCGCCGGCGGTGCAGTCTCAGCAGCCGGCAGACGCGTGAACCGAAGGGCCCGCCGTCGGCCGCGTCGCTCTCCGCCTGGGACAGGGCTTGCAGAAGGTCGCCGTGGAAGGAGAGCCGGAAGGTCTCCTCGGGCAGACTAAGTTGCGGTGCCGCACGGTGGATTCGGTCCATGAGCCGGATCGCGTCTCGGATGTCCACGTCCGTGCCGACTGCGGAGAGCGGCTCGGCCGGAACATACGGATACACGACCACGGGACGGCCGCCGACCGAGTGACACACCTCGCCGTCAGATCCTCGCAGCGGTGCCAGAACGAAGTCGTATCCGGATTCGCGCAAGAGTGTCGCTGCTTCGTAAGCGGCCGGGCAGTGTCCGCGCAGATCGCGGCGCACACTCACCCACAGATCGCCGAACCGGTATGACCAACTGTCCTCTCCCAGTGGGCAGAACGTCAGAGCACTTCCCACCGCCTCGAATTCGGCTTCGAGTATCTTCAGAAGCGCTTGCTTGTCGAGGTCCTGCAGGGGGAGAAGCATGGCGTCCTCCTAGCACGTGATTCCGTCCGAACCGGCGAATCCGTCAGCCGGCCAGTCCTGTAAGGTCGGCACTCACATCCCACAGTCGTGCCGCCACTCGCGTGTCGCGGCCGGCCGGGCTGATGTCCGCGGGCTTGCGGTCGGCGTAGTAAACAGCCTTCGGAGCAGCCCCTTCCGCATCCTCCGCGAGCCAGACCAAAGTCTCGGCGCCCTGCTCAGGAGTGCCCAGAAAGAACCTCTCGAACGGCTTCACGATGCGCACGAACGGGGAGTCGCGATTGATGTCCGTGCTGATCGCGCCGGGGTGGAAGGATGACGCGGGTAGCTTCGTGCGTTCCAGCAGTTGAGCTGTGAAGAGGATGTTCGCGAGCTTTGAACGGCCATACGACTTCGAGGAACTCCATTGTTTGGTCATCTGGAGGTCATCGAACTGAATGCTGCCCTTGGCGTGGGACGATGACGACGTGTTGACGACTCGGCCTGCGTTGGCCTCGATCAGCTCGGCCAGCATGTTGGTCAGCAGGAACGGGGCCAGGTGGTTCACCGCCAGGCCCAACTCGAACCCGTCGGCGGACTCCTCCCGACGGCTCGGTTGTGCGGCCGCGTTGTTGGCCAGTACGTCGAGGTCGGCGTGGTGATCCATGATGTGGCGGGCCAGGCGGCGCACCTCGTCGACGTCCGCTAGGTCCGCCTGGACCGGTTCCGGAACCACCAGGCCTGGTGGGGCGGCGGCGACCAACTGCCGGTGCACCACCCTCAGTTTGGCCGGTGTGCGTCCCGTGATCAAGACCCTGCGCCCCCGGCCGGTCAGCTGCATGGCTGCGGCAGCGCCGATGCCGGAGCTCGCGCCGGTGATGACCGTGACTCCCATGATGTGAGCAGCCCTTCGTCAGTCGATCCTGCCGGGTGGAGGAGGTTCTCGGACGGCAGACGGCGTTATGTGTCCGCAGCGAGCACCACGGAGGAGATTTGCTGGTACCGGCTTCTGTTCCGATTTCCGTGGCCCTGAGTGCTAACGGTGCTCTGGGCACCAAGTGCCGCCCGATCATGTCAGCGGCGTGGGCCACAGACAAGAGGAGGCAAGCTTCTCGCGTCATCCGGGTAAAGAGAAGCCGGAATCGATTTTGCGTGCGCATAATCAGGTCACGTCTGATGTTTTACACATTCAAACCCCGCGCTTTGTGCAGTGAGGCCTTCCGTGACGCTTTGATATCGGCAGCGGTTCTTCGCTGCTGCATCTTCGACCTCTGTAAATGTCGGGGAGGTGACACCTGCTGTCCCACATATCGAGGATCGGTTCACGTCACACACTAGAGATCTGGGGGCGAAACCTTGGGTCATAGTGCCGAAAATTATGCCTGGTGCCCGGGCGAAGTAGATTTCGATACCGCAGCACTGACGACCGAGTGGGTGTCGATCAGCAGGCTGACGCCAGCTGATTCGCCTAGGCTGGCCGGAGAGGACGAAGCGCGGGTGCGCCTGCTGGCCGAGTCGGAGGAACGCCTCCCGCCCATTGTGGTGCACCGGTCCACCATGCGGGTCATCGATGGTATGCACCGCGTCAGAGCCGCCGAACTGCGGGGACAGGACAGGGTGGAGGTCCAGTTCTTCGACGGTACCGACCTGGATGCCTTCGTGCTCGCAGTCCAACTCAACGCGATCCACGGGTTGCCCCTGACCCACCGTGACCGCATAGCGGCGGCTCAGCGGATCGCCCGGTCCCATCCCCACTGGTCCGACCGCATGATCGCTTCTGTCACAGGCCTGTCCGCGAAAACGCTCAGCTCCTTGCGTCAGCGTTCAACTGAGGAAATTCCACAGTCGAACACCCGGGTGGGCCGGGACGGCCGGACGCGTCCGCTCAACGCTGCGGATGCACGCCGACTCGCATCCAGGATCATCACCGAGCGGCCGGGCGCCTCTCTCCGGGAGGTGGCAACGGCGTCTGGAGTCGCCCTCGCCACCGCCCGAGACGTACGCGAGCGGCTGCGCCTCGGCCGTGACCCTGTCCCTGCCAAGCTCAGACGCATGGAGGACCCCGGCCGCACAGCGGTGGAGCCGGTCTCGGAACGGCCGGGTACCGGCAGGGACGCGGCCGGCCACCCTCCCCGGGATCCGTCGTTTCTGCTGGCAAGCCTCAGGCGGGATCCTTCGCTTCGCTTCTCGCAAGCCGGACGGGACCTCCTCCGTCTGCTGAGTGTGCAGTCGCTGGAAGCCGAGGCCTGGGACCAGTTACTGGCCGGGGTGCCGGCGCACTGCGGCGAGACGGTAGCCCTCCTGGCGCGCAAGCTGTCCGAGGACTGGCTCAAGTTCGCCGGGGACGTGGAACAGCGTATGTGCTCACCCGATCGACTCCACCTGAGGGAAGATGCTTAAAGTAGAGAGAAGCCAGAAGATGGCGTGCCGGGAGTTCAAACTTGGCGAGAAACGCCTTCCTTACTTCTACGGATTTCAATGCGAGCAGGCCCTGAGTGATCTACTCCAGGCGGAGTTTACTGACTACTCAAACGTGCTGATGCTGATCGACAGCACTGTCGGCGGCCATGCGCGGGCGATGCTGGACGAGTTCTCGGTCGATGGTCGTTCCGAGGTCATTCCGATCGTTGTCGACATCGCGGAAAAGGGGAAAACCGTCTCTCGAGTCGGCGATCTGATGGAACGTGCGATCGCTGCCGGGGTCGCACGAAACTCCGCGGTGGTGGCCATGGGAGGCGGTGTACTCGGCAACATCGCCGGAATGGTTGCCGCGCTGCTGTACCGGGGGATCCCCCTGGTGCACCTCCCAACCACTCCCGTCGCGGCGTTCGACGCGGTGCTCTCCGCCAAACAGGCCGTCAACCTGAGTCAAGGGAAGAACCTCTGCGGCACGTTTCTGGAGCCTTCTTTCATCGCCTGCGATCTCGCATGGCTGAACACGGTATCACCGGAGCAAATATTGAGAGGCGCGGCAGAGATGGCCAAGAACGTCCTCGCTGTCACCCCGGACCTCGGCGATTTGTTCCTCGGTGCGCTGGACACGCAGACAGAGCCGGACCGCAGCCTGCACGCGTTGCTGGACATCGGGATCAGCGCCAAGGAGCCGTATCTGGCCGTTGATCCGAAGGAGAAGAACGAGGCACTGGTCTTCGAATACGGCCACACGGTCGGCCACGCGCTGGAATTCGCGTCGGGGGGTGCCATGTCGCACGGCGAGGCGGTGGCCTGGGGGATGCTCGCCGCCGCCGACATCGCCCGGGAACTGTGCGGCCTCCCCGACACGGCGTGGGTTCGCCACCGCCAGCTCGTGTCCGCACTGGGGATACGCCGTGACCGTCTCTCCGCCCTGTCCGTGCGGGCGGTCACGGACCTGCTGCGCACCGACAACAAGCGCGGATACCTGCGGTGCGGGGACGACCACTCCCCGATGGTGCTGCTGGAAGACCTCGGGCGACCGGTGATGTCACAGGGGCGCCCTCTCACCGCGGTCCCGTACAGCCTGCTCGACGCTGTGGTGGACCGCCTGTTGGCAGGCGAGGACAATGACTGAGACGAGGCACGTTCGCAGCCCGGAGAAGGGAACGGCTCGGCGGAGCTGGCCCTCCTGGCCGGAGGTGGCGCCCAACGCCGCCCAGTACCTCATGGACGCGCTGCACAGTGAACGCTGGGCGATCAGCAGTCTCTACAACGGATCCGTGCTGTACGAGCGGAGGTTCGCCGAACAGTTCGCCCGCTACCTGGGGGCTAGGCGGTGCGTGCCGGTGGACCACTGTTCCAGCGCCTTGATCATCGCGCTGGAAGCGCTGGGAATCGAGCATGGTTCGGAAGTGATCGTCCCGGCTCTGACCTGGACGGCGACCGCCACGGCCGTCTTCCGAGCCGGTCTGGTACCGGTCCTTGCGGATGTCGACCCGGCCACCGGCTGTGTGACCCCACAGACCGTCGCCGCCGTGATGGGGCCGCTGACCAGAGCGGTGATCGTCGTCCACTGGGCCTGTGTGATGGCCGATGTTCCCGCCATTCGCGGGATGGTCGAGCAGCGCGGCATCCCGGTCATCGAGGACGCGGCACAGGCCCATGGTGCCGCTTGGGAGGGCCGGCGTGCCGGGACGCTGGGCGACTTCGGCTGCTTCAGCATGCAGCACGCCAAGGTCCTCACGTGCGGGGAGGGCGGTGCCCTCGTCACCAACCGGATCGAGTTGGCGCAGCGCCTGGAGGAGTTGCGGGCCGACTCACGCAGTTACCGCGCCGATCCGCAGCCGGGTCAACTCGAGTTGGCCGAGACGACCTCCGTAATGGGCGCCAACTTCGGGATGAACGAGCTGAGCGCAGCACTGCTCTGTGCCCAGCTGGAGATCCTACCCGCACAACACGCTCGCCGAAACGCGAACTACCTGCTCCTGGAGAGCCTGCTCGAGAACATCGAGGGTGTGACCCTGCTGCGCCGCGACCCCCGGCAGGACGAACTGTCCCTGTACGAGGTGCCCCTCGTCTTCCACGACAGCACCTGGTCCAACAGCCGGATCGCCGACGAGCTCGCCCGAGAACTGGGCCTGCGCGTCTACACCCCACGAGAGCCCCTCCACCGCAGCCCTCTGTTGCGGCCACAGAGCAAGCCGGGTCTGCGCCCGCTGGCCGAACACTTCAACCGGCGCAACGCCGGACGCGATTTTCCCGGCGCATCCCATGTGTCGTCGTCCGCCGTTGTCCTGCACCACAGCGCCTTCCTCGGCGCGGACGACAGCATGCACGCCCTGGCCGCGGCCGTGCGCATGGTCGCCACACGCGCCGCCCGACCCTGACGAGGAGGAACAAGATGAGCCTGGTGAACGTCCACACCGAGTGGGATCCGCTGGAGGAGATCATCGTGGGCACCATGGCCGGGGCCCGCATACCGGTTCCCGACACCGGACTGCACGCCGTGGAGTTCGCGGACCTGCCCTCCCCCCAGGACATCGTGTCCGGTCCCTATCCGGCACACGTCGTGGAGCAGACCGAGGCGGAGTTGCAGGAGCTCTGCGACCAGTTGCTGGCTGCCGGAGTGAAGGTCCGGCGCCCGGAGCCGCGCGACCACTCTCGTCCCTTCGGTACCCCCGACTGGCAGACCGACGGCTTCTACGACTACTGCCCCCGAGACGGAATCCTGACCGTGGGCAACACCATCATCGAAACCCCGATGGTGCTGCGCTCGCGGTTCCTCGAGCCGTTCGCCTACAAGGAACTGTTCCTGGAGTACTTCGCCGAGGGCGCGCGCTGGATCTCCGCTCCGAAGCCGCGCCTGCTGGACGAGATCTACGACGCGACCGCCCCCGCAGGCCACCGGCTGCGTGACCTCGAGCCAGCGTTCGATGCGGCCAACGTCCTCCGCTTCGGCACGGACATTCTCTATCTGGTCTCCGACAGCGGGAACGAGCTCGGCTGGCAGTGGCTCCAGTCCGTTCTCGGCGACCAGTACACCGTGCACCCGTGCCGGAACCTGTATGCCGCGACACACGTGGACTCCACGCTCGTCCCCCTGCGGCCGGGGCTGCTGCTGACCAACCCGGCGCGCGTGACGGACGCGAACCTGCCGGAATTCCTGCGTGGGTGGGACCGGATCGAGTGCCCGGAACTCGTCGACACCGGCTTCGTCGGAGACCGCCCGTACTGCTCGACCTGGATCGGCATGAACCTTCTTCTCCTGGGCCCCGGGCAGGCGGTGGTCGACAGGCGTCAGGTGAACCTGATCCGTGCTCTGGAGCATCACGGCATCGATGTCCTGCCGCTCCAGCTGACGCACTCCCGGACCCTCGGCGGCGGGTTCCACTGTGTGACCCTCGACGTGCGGAGGACCGGCCTGCTCGAGTCCTACAGGTGAGCGAGGATGACCTACGCACAGAGCTTCGCCTGGTGGTCGTTCACCGAGGGCCGGCCGGAGGATCCACGGCTCCTGGCCGCGGCAGCGGCCATCGGCTACCGCGGTGTCGACTTCCTGCCGGCCCGCTTCTGGCCCGACGCACTCGACGCAGGGCTCGAGATGGTGGTCATCGATGGTCACACCTCCCTGGAGGTGGGTTTCAACGACAGGGCGAACCATCCCCACCTGACCGACGAGGTCCGGCGCAACCTTGAGACGGCTGTCGCACACGGCATTCCCTACCTCGCGGTGAACGCCGGCAACCGCGGGGCGGCCTCGGACCGGGACGCCATAGCCATCTGCGCCGAGGGTCTGGCTCCGCTGGCCGCCGAGAGCGCCGCTGCTGGAGTCACGCTGCTGCTAGAACCGCTGAACAGCAAGATCGACCATGTGGGCAACCAGTGTGACAGCACGGGGTGGGCCGCTGCCGTGGTGAACGAGGTGGGCTCCCGGGGCCTCCGGTTGCTCTTCGACGTGTACCACATGCAGTTGATGGAAGGCGATGTGATCCGCACCATCGACCAACACCTGCCGTTGATCAAGCACGTCCATACGGCAGGTGTGCCCGGACGCCACGAACTCGACGACCGCCAGGAGGTCAACTGGCCGGCGATTGCCGCACTGCTGCGCGAGAAACGGTACACGGGCTACGTCGGACACGAGTTCATCCCCTGTGGCGGCCCGGTCGAGGCACTCCAGCACGCTTTCGACGTCTTCGGGAGCCCTCAGGCGTGATGCCGGCGAATCAGGGCAGCCACCGCGTCACGGTCGATCTTGCCGCTGGGAGTGCGCGGCAGCTCGGGCAGCACCTCGAGGGAAAGCGGAACCGACACGGCGGGAAGAACCTCGGCGAGTTCCGCCAGAAGCGTGTCGACGTCCATGTCGGTGCCGTCCTCGTTGGTCGCGACCGCCGCACGCAGGTGGCGGGTGCCTCCGGGAGACTCGACGACCACGCAGGCCGCCTCGCTGACACCGGGCCGGTCGAGCAGCCAGGCGTCGACCTCCAGCAGGTTCACTCGGATGCCGCGGATCTTCACGTCGTGGTCGAGCCTGCTCAGGAAGTGCACCACACCGTCCTCCACCCGGACCAGGTCACCGGTGCGGAACGCGTGGGTGTGTCCCTGCGACGTCGGTGGCACGGTGACGAACCGGGAGCGGTTCAGGTCGGGCTGGTTCAAGTACCCGTTGGACACCGGAAGTCCGGCCACCAGCAACTCGCCGACATCGGGATCGGCGGACTCGGCCGGGTCGACCAGGACCTCGCAACCGGGAAGCGGGACGCCGATCGGCGGCAGCGAGGGCCACGTCTCGCTCGGGCCTTCGAGGATATGCGACGTGACCATCGCGGACTCGCTCTGACCGTAGTGGTTGGCGAGTCGGCACGTGGGGTGCCGGGCGAAGAACTCCCGAATGGGCGGGGTGCACACCAGCTGCTCACCGGCGGTGTTCACCTCAAGAAGGCAGAGGCGGTCCCCGTCGTCCTCCGCGGAGGAGGCCACCGCGAGCATGTGCAGCGCCATGTACGGCAGGAAGATGCGCTCGATCCGTTCCTCGACGAGCCAGCCGAACAGGGCGAACGGGTCCTGCCGGCAGGGCTCGGGCATGATGACGAGGGTTCCGCCACCGCAGAGCGTCCCGAGGATCTCCTGGAAGCACACATCGAAGTTGAGCGGGGCGAACTGCGCGGTGCGCAGATCCGACCTCACGGAGTGGCCGCACTGCCACTGCACCATGTTGTCGATGCACCTGTGCGGCAGGACCACTCCTTTCGGCCACCCGGTCGATCCCGAGGTGTAGATGACGTACACCGGCAGGTCGGCCCTGCACGCGACGGGCGACCAGTCGGCATCAACGGCAGCACTCGTGGCGTCGGGGGCCGGCGGGATCTCCAGGGGGACGGCGCCGGTGTCGAAGGAGGGCGCCGGGCCGGTGTACAGCAGTGTGCGCGCCGCGCTGTCCCGCAGCATGTGGGCCAGGCGCCGGGCCGGATACTCCTGGTCCAAGGGGACGTAGGTGGCTCCGACACAGATCGTGGCGAGAAACGCGGCTACGACCTCCGGCCCTCGGGGACCCGTCACGGCGACCCGGTCCTCGGGACGCACGCCGTTCTCCACCAGCAGGTCGCTGATGCGCCGCACCCAGGCCAGCAGTTCCCCGTAGGTGAACTCACCGTTCTCGGCCACCAGGGCCACCGTGTCCAGCCGGTCTCGGGCGGTGCTCAGCAGGGAGTCGAGCAGGCAGCGCGGAGAGGCCGGCCCGCCCCACAACGACCGTGCCGAAAGGCCGACGCCGCAGTCGGGTGTCTGTGTCGTCACGATGACTCCTTCGTGCAGAACTGGGTGATCAGGCGGGACAGGTCGGCCGGGCAACGCTCGGCGATGCGTGCGCGAACCGCCACGTCCTTCTCCTGGCTGAGCTTGAACATTCCTTCCGCCGCGGTTACTCGGAATTCGAAGGCTCCGACGCCCACGCCGATCTGCCGGAAGTAGTCGAGCGATGGCTCCATGTCCCAGCCGTCCCCGAAGTCCTGCTCGAAGACCTCCACCGTGCGGCGCACCACGCGCAGGGTTTCGTCGCGCCCCTCCAGAAGCCGCAGCGTTCCCTCCAGGTGCACGGCCACGAAGTCCCACGTCGGAGCAGCGGGCGTGGTCCGGTAGAGACTGGGCGTGATGTAGCCGTTGGGCCCGGAGAAGAGCAGGCGGGAGCACACCCCGTCACCGAGCGCGGACCAGTGCGGGTTGGCCCGGTTCATGTGGCCGAGCAGCGTGGTGCCGACCAACTCGCCCGCGTCCGCACTGCCGGGAGGGGAGACGATCGGTAGGTGGGTCGCGTAGGGCACCCCGGGGCCGTTGGTCACCATGACGGCCAGGGGATGGTCGCGCACCACACACCGCAGGCGCGATGGCTCCGGCGACCGGTAGATCGGCGGCACGTACACGCTTACCTCCCCAGGATGGAGCGGACGATCTCTCCAGCGCGCACCGCTGTGTTGGACAGCAGGCCGGCGGAGAGCCCGTGGGTGTGTTCAGCGCCGCTGCCGTGCACGTAGATGCCGCCCTGCACGGCGTTGGAGGTGACGACCCGGTAGTCCCGCTCCAGCGAAAGCTGGCCCAGGTCGTCCAGCTTGCACTCCGCGACCAGGCTGCCCAGCAGCTGCAGGGGGTCAGTCGGCCGGTAACCGGTCGCATAGACCACCGCGTCCGCGTCGATCTGGCGGACCGTTCCTGTGGTCAGCGCCTCGACGTCGAGCTCCACCCCGCCGTCCTTCTGCCGGATGTCCTTGATGCGGGAGGTGTGCAGCGTCCGGAGCCTTTCACGGCCGAGCACCTTCTCCTGGTAGCTCCTTTGATACAGGTCCTGCGTCAGGGCCAGGTCGACGACCGAGTAGTTGGTGTTGCTGTGTTGGGCCAGCAGCGCCTGCTTCACGTCGTCGGGTGAGGCGAAGAACTCGTCGACCGCCTGCGGGTCGAAGATGCCGTTGGCGAACGGGCTGTCGTCGGCAACGCTGTAACCGAACCGCGTGAAAACCGAACAGATCTCGGCGTTCCGGAAGGTGCGGTGCAGGTATTCGGTGGCCTCCGCGGCGCTCTGCCCGGCACCGACGACGACCAGCCGCCGAACGGGGCGCCCGACGAGCCGCCCTGCCCGGTAGACCAGCTCGGAGCTGTGCCATACCTGATCGGACAGCTGCACTCCCTCCGGCAGGTACGGCGTGAGTCCGGTCCCGATCACCACGTTGCGAGCACGCCGGACCACCGGCTCCGACGCGGTGAGCGCCGGGTGGGTGACGACGTCGAAGGCGGAGATGGAGCCGTCCTGCGGAACCGGGCGGATGGCCGTGACCTCGTGGCCGTACGACACCTGAGGAGCGAAGGACCGGGCAGCCCATTCCAGGTAGTCATGGAACTCGACGCGCAGCGGGTACAGCGTCTTGCTGTTGATGAACTCCGCCATACGGTCCCTGGCGTGCAGGTAGGAGGTGAAGGTGTAGCGGCTCGTCGGGTTGCGCATGGTGGCCAGGTCCTTGAGGAAGGACACCTGCATGGTCGCGTCTTCCAGCAGCATGCCGTGATGCCAACCGAAGGACCGCTGCTTCTCGAAGAAGGAGAGGACCGGCGCGTTCTCCGTCGGGCTCGCGCCTCCCATCTCCTCGAACGCGATCGCCAGTGCCAGGTTGGAAGGGCCGAAACCGATTCCGACCACGTCCGCGGTCGACCGATCCGGGCGGTTGGCCATGCTGTACGCCTTTCGTGAGTAGCTCTGTGGAGTGCCGCGACGGATCTGGCTATCGCACCGAGGAGCGCAGGACCGAGAACAGTTCGTCGGCCACCGTGGTCGCGGTGGCCGCGTCGGTGGCGTCCGTGCGCCAGTGGGTGACCAGCTCCCACCCGCCCAGGTCGTCGGGGAATGCCTGGAGCATCCACTCGGCGGCGGTGCGCGGCGGTGAGACCCGCACCGGTGCCAAGGTCGTGTGCTGCTCGAGGACCGTGCGAGGCTGTTGCTTCTGGTGGATCACCCAGGCCTGGAACCACGGGTGGCGCGCCCGGTCGGGCTTCAATTCGCGTACCAACTCGTCGAAGGGAGTGCGGCTGTGTCGAAGACCGGACACGAGGCCGGCGGCGGAGGCGCGCATCGTGGCAAGGGGCTGGTCGGAGCGGACCGAACGCAGGGGTACGGCCACCGGGTTGACGAAGTAGCCCACCAGGTCGTGGAGCGCGGTCTCGAAACGGCCTGCGGTCACGGTCCCGAGGCACGGGTCGGCAACGCCGAACACCCGGTGCATGGCCAGGGCCACCGCCCCGAGCAGGACGGCGACCGGAGGTCCGCCGCACCCACCGGCCAACGCCGCCAACCGGGCGACCGTGTCGGCGTCGAGGTGCTGGGACAACTCCTGGCGTGGCGCCTCGCCCTTGGTCGTCGGTGCCGGCAGGAAGGCCTCCGCCGGAGGTGAGAGGTTCTGCTGCCAGAACGGCAGGTCGGCTTCGCGCCAGTGGTCCAGTCGACTGCTTTCCCACAAGGCGTAGCGCAGGTAGCTCGGTCCGGCGGTGGCTGCCGGCGGACGCCCACGCAACCGCGCGTCGTAGGCGGCGGCGAGGTCGCGGCAGAACAGTGCCTCGGACCAGCCGTCGAAGGCTATGTGGTGGATGCAGAGCATCAGCAGGTGGTGGTCCTGCCCGAGCGTGCACATCCGTGCGCGTATCGGTATGTCCCGGTCCAGTGCGAAGGGCGTCGCGGCCCACCAGTCGCCGGTGACGTGCTCGGCGATATGACGCGGGCTCATGAGCGCGTGGCCCTGCGGAGCAGCCGTCTCCTCCAGCGAGACGATCACCTCCTCGGGTGCGATGATCCGTTGCTCGAGCACGCCGTTCCGTCTCGGGTAGACGGTGCGCAGGATCGGATGGCGGACCACCACGTCCCGCAGCGCTTGCCGCAGGACTCGCAGGTCCAGGGGACCGCGTAGCTGGTAGGCGGTGACCACCAGGTTGTCAGCGGCTCCCGGAGCCATGGCCTCGGCGAACAGGAAGCGCCGCTGGGCGTGTGACAGGGGGCCCGTGGCCGGTGCGTCGCCCCCGGTGAGCACGGGTGGGGCCGACGTTCCGAGGGTGCGGTCGGCAGCCGCGGCGCGCACCTTGTCGACGGTCCGCAGACTGTAGACGTCGGCGACGCTGACGTCCTTTCCGAGCCGTGCGGAGAGCCTCGCGGCCAGCCGGATGACGTCAAGGGAGCTGATCCCGGCGTCGATGACGTCCTGACGAGGAGTGAGTGAGCGGAGGCCCAGCATCTCGCGCACCTCGCCCATCAGGGCGTCCGCCGCGGATCCGTCCGGTTCTGAGTCGCCGGACGGGACGCGATATCTGTGCAGGTGCGCGGCGACGGCCGCGCTGTCGACCTTGCCGGTGGCACCCAGTGGAAGCCGCGGTAGATGGACGAAGGCACTGGGCACGATGGCGGGCGGCAGGCGTCGGGCGGCGAAGTCGCGCACCTCCGCGTCCGCCAGCGGGCGGCCGTCCGACGTGGTGTACGCGCAGGCGACTTCCGCCCGTTGCGGAGCGGGCTCGATCCGGACCGCGCAGCAGGCCGTGATGCACGGGTGGGCTTCCAGCACGGACTCCACCTCGCCGGGTTCTATCCGGACCCCGCGCACTTTGAACTGCCGGTCGACGCGACCGCGGTAGCGGAGCGTGCCGTCCGCGTCGACCACCGCCAGGTCTCCGGTCCTGTAGTAGGTCCCCGGCGCCGGCCGTGGCCCCGAAGCCTGGAAGAAGCGGCGGGTTGTCTCAGCCGGGTCGTCGAGGTAGCCCAGCGCGAGGCCGTCCCCGGCGATGACGATTTCCCCCAGCTCTCCGGTACGCACCGGTCGGCCGCCCTCGGTGAGCACCTCGACCCGGGTCTTCGGCAGCGCCGTCCCGATGGGGACGTCCACCGCTTCGTCCGCCACGTCCTCGAGCCTGATGGAGTGAGCCGTGGCGATGACGGACGCCTCGGCGGGACCGTAGACGTTGACTATCGGAAGAGCGGGGAACCTGCGCAGCACAGGGCGGATGTGCGCTGGTGAGACCCGTTCACCGCCGACCACCACGAGCCGGACGCGGGCGAAGACGGCGGGGTCCTCCTCGGCGATGACGCCGAATAGGGCAGGGGTGAGCAGCAGACTGTTCACGCCGTCGCTGATCCTCCGATGCAGGACGGCGGTGTCGACAGTCGTCCGGCCACGGTCCAGCAGCACGCACTGACCACCGTTCAGCAGCGCGCCCCACAATTCCACTGCGAAACCGTCCCACGGCAGGGAAGCCGCCTGCAGAAACGTGGTGCTGCGGTCCAGCGGCAGGACGGGGACGTTGACCAGGGCGCGCACCGTCCCGCGGTGTGGGGTGATCACCCCTTTGGGCTGTCCGGTCGATCCGGAGGTGAACAGCATGTTCGCGGCGTCGGCTCCCGAGCCGACCGGTTCGGCAACGGCGTCGAGCGGGGGAATCTTAGCATCATCCGCGAGGAGCGTACGGAACGGGAGACGGCGAGATTCGCCGCAGTTTCCCGGTTCACCGTCGGAGATGACGAATGGGGCCCCGGACCGCCGGGCGATGGACTCGGTCCTCTCCAGCGGCCAGGCCGGGTCCATGGGTATGTAGGCCGCCCCTGCCATGACAATTCCCAGCAGTGCCACCACGAGCTCCGTGGACCGCGCCATGGAAGTGGGGACAAAGGATCCAGGGGCGACGCCGGCCTCCTTCAGCCGGGTCGCGAACGCGGCGGCCCTCTGCACCAGTTGGCCGTACGTCAGCGCATGTCCGTCCTGCTGAACAGCGATGTCGGTGGGGTTTCGGCGAGCGTGGAACAAAACAACACGATCTATTCGGTCGCCGTACTCATAGGAATCCCGCATAGGTCGGGTTACCAGCCCTTCACTAATAGGTCAGGCCATGGTGGCAGCCCTCAATTCGTCTCCTGAAGGACGTTCCCATGTTTCCGTCTTCGACATCGGGCGGTCAAGGACGAACCCCGTTGTATCCGCTGATCAGGAAGACGCTGGACTTCCAGAGCGGTGCGGCGGTTGAATCACCGAGGAGTGCGGAGCGCCGTGTCAATCGGCAATCCCTGTGCCGTTTCCTGTGCGATGTCCTGCAGGTACGGAAGTGAGGTGCAAGTGCCAGTGCCCGACCAGCAGACCGGCGGGAACGCCGCTTTGGTGAGCGCGAGACCGGTTCTCCTGGTACTCGACTACCCGGGGCGCAGACCCGAAGCTCACATCGCCGACCTGGGGCTGGAAGGATTCGGATTCGACTGCCGTCATTTACTTGTCCATCCATTGCCCGACGAGGTCAGCACAACGGCTTATGCCGCAGAGCTTTTCGCACGCCTGCCGGACCTGCCGACCCGCCCCGTGGCGGTTCTGTCCTACTGTGCGACCGCGACGCTCGCGGCTTCGCTGGCGTCATCCGCGGTCGGTGTGCACCAGCGGCCGCTTCCGGTGGTCTTCTTCGACCCCTCTCAGTGCCATGTTCACCACATTCTGGACGCGTACGCGTCCGTGGTCCGCCAGATCGACGGGAAGAACGCGGCACACCACCCATCCCTGGACCTTCGCCGCCTGCTGGAGAACCCGAGAAAGCTGGTCGACTCGATAGCCCGGGACCTTGCCCGCCGGGCCGCGGCGGCTCTCGTCGCCGAAGACTTCGCGGATGACGAGGCAAGCGACCTGTTGGGCCAGGTCATAGACATGTACGTGGAGTGGATCACCTACCTGGTGGCCGTACACCACCGGGGACTGCCCGTGCACTCCGGTGAGGTGCTGCAGGTCGTCTCCGCTCAACACCCCCGTCACGCGGCATGGCTTGCTGAGGATGACCTCCAGACGGTCCGGATCGACTGCGATCGCCCGAGTCTGCTGCGGGACGAGAGAACCCGCGACGTGGTGCTGACGTTCCTGAACGAAGTTGCCGGGCGGCCGGCCGAAGCCGTGAGGACATGACGTGGATGCCGATCTGAAGACTTTGACAGAACAGCGAGTCGCCGCCATCTGGGCCGAGGTGCTAGGCCTCGACTCGATCGGAAGGGACCAGGACTTCTTCGACATCGGCGGTGACTCCCTCCTCGCGACCAAGGTCGTGCTGCAGCTACGCAGGGTCTGGAAGGCGAGGTTCACCGTGCGACTGCTCCTGGACGCGCCTGTCCTGAAGGACCTCGCGGACAGGATCGACCTGATGGTCGCCGACGTGGTGGACGGTGAGGGGGGAGCAGACACCGCCCCGGCCCGCCACACGGAAACCTGTGAGCCGACATGAGGAGGGCATCCTGCTCGAGGCGGGCCGCAGACACATCCCGTGTTCCGGTCGAGCTGTGGGAGCTGCGACGCACTGAGCCTGACGGAACATCGGCGACGGTGCTGTTGCTGCCGCACTCCGGCGCCTCCGCCCAGAGCTTCGCCTCGTGGGCGCGCTGGTTCCCGGAGGACATCCGTCTGGCCGCCGCGCAGTACCCCGGGCACGGTTCCCGCTACGAGGGACCCGTAGCCCCGGACCTGGCGAGCCTGGCCGACGACCTCGCCCGTCAGGTCGCCGGCACCGACGGCCCGCTGTTCGTCTTCGGGCACAGTTTCGGAGCACTTGTGGGCTTCGAGATCTGCTGGCGCCTGGAGCGAGAGGGGCGTGCACCGGCAGCCTTCTTCGCCTCCGCCGCCGTGCCGCCGCATCAGCAGTTCCCGGCCGCGACATCTCCCCGGGACCTGACCGACGACGAACTGCTCGATCTCCTGTCCGCCTACGGCGCCATGCCGAAGGGGATGACGGAGCACCCCGAGGCGCTGCACCTCGCACTGCGGCTGTGCAGAGCCGACATGGCCCTCGCCGACGACTACACGTACGGCCCCGAACCGCGGCGCCTGACCGCGCCGATGGTGGTCCTCGGCGGGGACAGGGACCCGATGGTGTCCTGCGAGGTGCTCCACCGGTGGCAGGAGCTCACCACGGGCCCGAGCGAGGTCCAGGTTTTCGCGGGCGGCCACTTCTACCTGCACGACCACATGCACAGCGTGACGGGAATCCTGCGCCGGCATCTGCAAGGAATTCAGTAAGGGGAGGTTGACAGGTATGTCGAGCAGCCAGTTCCCGATGGAGCCGGTCGAGGCGGATGCGGGCACCACCAGGTCAGTGGTGTTCGTCGAGTTGCCGACCTAC
Source organism: Streptomyces sp. NPDC006265 (assembly GCF_040613555.1). NCBI lineage: Bacteria > Bacillati > Actinomycetota > Actinomycetes > Kitasatosporales > Streptomycetaceae > Streptomyces > Streptomyces sp. NPDC006265. Next base: position 12,828 of record NZ_JBEXSH010000012.1, on the reverse strand, counting down.
GAGAACATGTTGCCGCTGGCTTCCGGCTACATGCAGGCCTACGCTCAGAGCGATCCGCTGCTGCATGGCGCATACGCGTTCCAGATCCACTCCTCACCGGTCACCATGGAGCGTGAGAAGATCTTTGCGGAGCTCATCGCCAAGCGTGCGGACATCTACGCCTTCAGTTGCTACATCTGGAATATGAAGCTCGTCAAGTGGCTTCTAAAAGAGCTTACCGACGCTCTTCCGGACAGTCACTTCCTGTTGGGTGGGCCCCAGGTGATGAATCATGCGGAAAGGTATATCCCTGCCACCGCGCGCAATACCTACGTGTGCAACGGTGAAGGCGAGCGAACCTTCCGTGAGTTTCTGCGGCAGGTGAGGACCGGACACCCGGACCTGCGGCAGGTGCCCGGACTGAGCTTCCGGGACGGTGACGACTTCGTCGTCACCCCCAACGCACCTCGCATCCAGAATCTCATGGAGATGCCGTCCCCATTCTTGAACGGGGTGTTCGACGGGCAGGACTACAGCTTCGCGATCATGGAGACGAACCGGGGCTGCCCGTTCCGCTGCGGCTTCTGCTACTGGGGTGCGGCAACCAACGACAAGGTGCACAAGTTCGAGGCCGAGCGCATCAAGGAAGAGCTCACCTGGATCAGCGCACACAGCTTCTCAGGGCTCTTCATCGCCGACGCCAACTGGGGTCTGTCGCCCCGGGACGTGGAGCTCAGCGAGCACATCGTGCGCTGCAGTGAGGATACGGGTTATCCACTGGTGGTTCACATGGCCGCGGCAAAGAACAAGCCGGAACGCATGGCTGAGATCACCGAGACCTTCGTGCGCGGCGGGCTGATGGTCACGCAGCCCATATCCCTGCAGACCCTCAACCCTCTCACTCTCGAACTGGTTGACCGCAAGAACATCCGAGAGAAGACGTATATAGCTCTCCAGCGAACCCTGCGCGAGAAGCGGATAAGTTCCTACGTCGAACTGATCTGGCCCCTGCCCGGGGAAACCTACGAGACCTTCAAGGACGGTCTCACCAAACTCTGCCGATCCTATGCCGACACCATCATCGTCTATCCTCAACTCCTTCTACACAACACGCCCATGTTCGGGCAGCAGGAGCTTTTCGGCATTCAGACGGAGGAGGTGCCCAGCGACGTCGCGGAAGCCGAGGTGGTCGTGGGGACCAAATGGGTCTCCAAAGAGGACTGCCGCGCGGGCTACTGGCTGAACTACGCCCTGCACACGCTGTACAACATGCGCGCCCTGTTCCTGCTCTCCGGGTACCTGGACAGCACCGGGACAATCACCTACGGTGACCTCTTCTCCGACGTGGCCGACTATTTCAGGTCCCGCACGGACAGTGAAATATGCCGGTTCTTCACGCGCTCGGTGGCTGACTTGGCCAACTACGACCTCCTGAACAGCGGCAAGACCGCGCATATGACGCTCAGTTCGCACCGGGCGGAGTTCGACCGTCTGCTGGCCGACTACGCCAGGCAGCAGCCGTGGTGGCAGGATCCGTTCGCCCGGGAGGCACTTGAACTCGACCTGCTGGCCCGCCCGTACATCTACCGGGAACGGATACGCGTTCCCGACCACCCGTTCACCGAGACGCGCGTGCACGACCTGGACGACGAACAGAGCGTGCTGGTGGACGTATCCGCGGACATGTGCCGCTACCTGCGGGAACGAGAGATCCTCACGGGTATCCCTCTGCCCGACACAGGCGCCACCGTGCGCATCGATCACCGGGCCCGCCAGAAGATGCCCTACATGGCGCAGCGCAGCCTCGAACACAACGCCAACTACTGCCAGGGCATGGTGTTGCGTTTCCGCGAGGTCCTTCCCAACTGGCAGCTTCTCGCCAGCCCCACTCGTTCTTTCAGGCAGGCAACATGAGCAAAGCGCATCTGCCACCGCTCGCCCTGGTCAGGGAAAACCCTGCCGGCGAGGACGCGGACTTCTCTGAGCGGTTCCGGCGCAACCGACTGGGACGTTGGGCGCGCGGTGTACGTAACGGAATGAGCCTCTTGTCGCTGATTCGTTTCCGCATGGGACTCAGCGAAACCCTGACATTCCACGGTGTTCCTGTCTCGGTCTCGGACAACCAGGTGACATGCCGCGTCATCGAGGACATCTGGATGCGTGGCGAGTACGACCTGCCGGGCTTGGTTCCGCAACCGGGCTGGCGGGTGGTCGACATCGGCGGGAACGTGGGCGTATTCGCGATGCTCGCCGCCAGTCGCGGAGCCCGCGTCGTCAGCTACGAGCCTTTCCCGGGAGCGTATGAGCGTCTGAGTGCCCATACCCGGAAGTGGCAGGTGGAGTGCCATCACGCGGCGGTCGTCGGGCGAGTCGAAGGGCCGGCCCGCCTGTTCGTCCACCAACGGCACACGCGTAACACGCTCGTCCCGCCGGAGCCGGATCAGGCAGAAGCGTTCACGGAGACCACCATGGACATCCCTTCGGTCCCCATCGCAGAGGTACTCGCCGAACCGTGTGACCTGCTCAAAGTGGACTGCGAGGGAAGTGAGTTCGACCTGTTCGCGCACGCCGGGAACAGCCTGCGCAACGCCGCGAGGATCATCGCCGAGGTGCATACCGAGGCGGGAAATCCGGACACCCTGGTCGACCACATCCGTGCCGCCGGATTCACCGCGCGACTCCACGAACCGTATCCCGGGACGCCTTTTCGACTGCTGACAGCCATCCGCCGTTGAGGCGCCCACAGCACGCATGAAGCGGAGGTACTTCCCTGTGCTGATCGACGAGCTCGATTCCCGGACCAGGGCCATCTGGGAGAAGGTCCTGGGCACCGAGGTCGATGGCGCCACCGACTTCTTCGACGTCGGAGGCCACTCGTTCATGGCGATGCAGATCATGGCCATGCTGGAGGAGCTTTGCGACTGCCCGCTCCCCATGAGCATCCTTTTCGACCATTCCCGGTTCGACGAATTCGTGGCCGCGCTCGCCGATGAGCTCGGCACCGGCGCGAAGTAGGAACACCTGTCCCTTCGTGGGCGGGCAGGCCGACCAGCAGGACGGAGAGTGGCGGTGTACAGGGCGCCGGCCGGACAGGGAGTTCACCCTCTGTCCTTCCAGCAGCAGGAAATGATCCGGGACATGTGCCGCTGTCCCGAGGTCGCCCCGCAGTACGACGACGTGTTCCTGTTCGAGATTCAGGGAGACATCGACGTTGGTCTGCTGGCGGCGGCCATGGACGATCTCGTGGAACGCCACTCGGTACTCCGCACGTTCATTGTGCCGACGGACTCGGGACACGTGCAGTCCGTCCGCCGGTCACGGCGGCAGGTGCTGGCTGACGGCTCGGGTTCGTTCGGCGTGGACACCCTCGCGGACGCGTTGCTGGCCCAGCGGCGTGGTACCGCCGAGATAGTGAACGGCGCACCACTGTTCCAGGCGCAGATCCACCCGGTCGAGGCCGGATGGGTGCTGGCCGTCATCGTCCACCACCTGATTTGCGATGAATGGACCATGGCGATCCTCTGGAGGGACCTCTCGGAGTGTTACGCCGCCAGGCTCCAGGGCCGTGACCCACGTCTGCCGCCCCTGCCCACCACCTATGCCGACTACGCGCGGTCGCAGCGCGCCGCCTGGCCGACCGCGGCGGCCCGTGCTGTGCCCTTCTGGAAGAAGGTCCTGGCCGGATACCAGGATGGCTTCGCCTGGCCGCAGCCGCGGAACACGTCGACGCTCCCGTCCACGGAGGTGCGGTTCGCTCCGTTCCTCTTCCCGGCTGATCGCTATCCGTCGATCCGTGAGCTCTCGCGCTCCTGCCGGGCGACGCCGTTCCTCGTCCTGCTGTCCGCTACCGCCGTTGCCGCTTCCAGGGTGACAGGTCGGACCGATCTGCTCTTCGCGACCGACACCGCCAGCCGCGAGAGCCCCGCCGTCCGGAACCTGATGGGATTCTTCGTGAACACACGCATGACCCGCGTCGAGGTCGCCAAAGCGCGTTCCTTCGGTGACGTCGTAGCCGCCGTACGTGCGAGTTGGCTCGCTGCCGAAAGGTACCGGGACTGCCACATCCACCCGGTCATGCAGGTCCTGGGAGAGCCGAACTCCATGAGGGTGGACATGGTATACGGCCTGCTGGAGGACCAGCCGGGCCCTCGTTTCGCGGATGCCGAGATACGGCCGCTGCCCGTGACACCCACCTACCACTACTGGCGGGACCTCGGCTTCCAGTGGTACCCCACCGCCGACGGATTCCGGGCCGACGTCATCCATAAGCCCTCACGCATCGACCCGGCCACGCTCGCGGCCGTCGTCGACGAAGTGTCCGCGGTCCTGGAACGCCCTCAGATCTGACCGGGTTGTCCCCGCGCGGTCGGCGTCCGGGGCGAAACAGCACCCTGAACGAGCAGGAAAGGGGCACGAGCGGGTGGGCGAGGCAGGATTGTTCGACAGCTGGAGCGACACGTGGACCTATGTTCTTCTCACCCCCGACGCCGTGGTCGGCGGGGCACTGCCGTTTGTTCTCGATCGCCTGGAGGCGCATCACCTGCGCCCGTCGGTCTGCCGCCTGGTCGGACTGGAGGTCGAGAAGATGCAGCAGTTCTACGGGGGTACGACCTTCATCATCACCAACCCGGGCTCGGAGGACTTCCAGTTCTCCTGGAGCACGCACGAAGGGCTGTACGCGGTGGCACCTGCGTGCCTGATCATGCTCTCGCACGAGCGGGGATCCGCGTGCGAGACGATGCTCGGCTGCAAGGGCCACGTTCGGCCCGAACTCGCCGCTCCGGAAACGATCCGCAGGATGGGCGAGAACGTCATCTTCAACCTGGTGCACAGCCCTGACGACACGGCATCGGCGCTGCGCGAGCTGGACATCCTCTTCGGCGCCGAAGAGGCCGAACACCTCCTGCACGTTTGCGACGCCCTGCCCGGCAACAGCAGGGTGGTCGGGCTGACCGGCGTGCGCTCTCTCTTCGACGCCCTTCCGGCCTTCCACGGTCCCGACGCGACGTCGTTCCAGGCCATCGCCCAGCGCATCAGGCGCCGCGTCATCATGAGACTGGCCGCCGCATTGCACAGGGACGGCGAAGCCCTGAGCGAGCTCCAGCGGGCGCGGGAGGCACTGACGCGTCAGCAGCACGCGCTCGCTGGCTGTACCACGACCGACGAACGGATGCTCTGCGCCCAGCGCACTGACCGGGCGATTCACGACCCGCTGGCCCGTGCGGCAGTCCGACACGGGGAGCAGGGCCTGATCGCCGGTGTGGAAGCGCTGTCGGACCTGCACGAGTTGCACGGTCAGCGACAACCGGAGGCCGTCGCCGCACTGACCGGGCACGGCGTCTACATCTCGCCGCTGGAACGCGTCATGGTCGAGAGCCACAGCTACGCCTTCCGGCGCAACAAGGAGATCGAGGGCATCTACTCATGACACCCGGCCTTCCCCGACCGCATCGGCGGTCCGGCGAACCCGGCCCTGGAAGCAAAACGGACCGATGGGGGACTGATGTGGGGGAACGCTGATGAACAGGTGGAGGCGACTGCTCGTCGACACCCGCCCTCTACACATCGCGCCTTTCCGCCGCCTGTGGGTGTCCACGGTCCTGACGTCCGTGGGAAGCACTTTCACCGCGGTCACACTGCCACTGCAGATCTACGACACCACCGGCTCGTCTGCTTACGTGGGCTTTGCGGGTCTGGCGGCACTGGGGCCGCTGGTCTTCTTCGCCCTCTGGGGTGGAGCCATAGCCGATGCAGTGGACCGGCGCCGCATGCTCCTGGTGACCAACAGCGGCATCGCGCTGACCTCGCTTCTGCTGTGGGCGCAAGCAGCCGGGGGGCTACGCTCGGTCACGGTGCTCTTTGTCCTGGTCGGCGTGCAGCAGGGCTGTTTCGGCGCCAACAGCGCGGCGCGTGGTGCTGTCCCTCCGCGCCTGGTGCCGACCGACCTCCTGCCCTCGGCGAACGCTCTCGAGTCCATGGTCTTCTGGTTCGGTGCGGTGACCGGGCCGACGCTGGCCGGTGCGCTGCTGCCGGTGACCGGAATCGCCACGCTCTACCTCCTGGACTCAATCACGCTGAGTGTGACGCTCTGGGCTGTCTGGCGACTGCCACCGTTGCCCGCTCGCGCTCGCCGAGCGGGGGATGGGGCGGGCCTGCGCGACGTGCTCGCGGTCTTCCACTATCTGGCAGACCAGAAGGTACTGCTCGTGGCGTTCCTGTCCGACTTCGTCGCCATGTTCTTCGGTATGCCCGCGGCCCTCTTCCCGCAGGTCTCCCAACAGGCGTTCGGAGACCCGGCCGGGGGCGGAGTGGCGCTCGGAGTGCTGAACGCGGCCATCCCCCTGGGCGCGGTTCTCGCTGGCGCCCTCTCGGGAACCTTCACCCGTGTGTGTCGACACGGGGTCGCGATCGCCCTCGCCGTCTGCGCCTGGGGAGGGGCCATCATCGGGTTTGGACTCTCCAACCGGTTGTGGCAGGCCACCGTCTTCCTCGTGGTGGCGGGCGTCGCAATCTTCGTGCTCAGCGCCTTCCGGGTCACGGTGTTGCAGGCGGAGAGCACCGACAGGATGCGGGGCCGACTGCAGGGTGCCATGACCGTGGTTGCCTCGGGAGGCCCGTGGATGGCCGAAGTGGCTCACGGAACGGTCGGGGCGGCGGTTGGAACCACCTGGGCGATCTGCGGGGGAGGGGCAGGTGCCATCGTCGCCATGGCCGCCGCCGTCAGGTTGTGCCCTTCCTTCTGGCGGTACCGGTCGGACGGCGGTGCGGACGTGCCCAACGCGCCGGCCGGCGGCCCTGACCGGCCTGCGGCGATGAGACCTGCCGCGCAGAAACGCCGTGCAGACTGAGGCGGGGCGTCCTCTCGTGCATGCCGCAGCCCCCGGACGAACCTGAACGCACGAGTACAGGAGGGGAGATGAGTCGTGGGTTCGCGCTGCGTCATCCTGGATGTAGGCGGGGTACTGAAATTCACTCCGGTGACGGGGTGGGATTTGAGATGGGAACGGCGGCTCGGCGGCTCGGCGGGCCGCCGGGATCGGTGGACCGGCTGCTGGCGGACGTGTGGCAGGCGGCCAGCATTGGCATGATCAGCGAGCAGCAGATGCGTGCACGTGTCAGCGTGGTTTTGGGACTCAGCGAGTCCCTCACGGACGCGTTCATGGACGACCTGTGGGCCGACTACCTGGGCAGTGCCAATGAAGAACTGATCGCCTACGTGCGGGGCTTGCGATCGGGCTGCAGGCTCGGCATCCTCAGCAACAGCTTCGTCGGGGCCCGGGAGCGAGAAGAGCGGCTCTACCGCCTCGGCGATTGGGTGACGTAGTCCTCTACTCGCACGAGATCGGAACCACCAAGCCGGATCCGCGCGCCTACCAGGTCGCGTGTGCCGCGCTGGAAGCAGAGCCTGCGGACTGCCTGTTCATCGATGACGTTGCTGAGAACGTCGACGCGGCCGCAGCGGTCGGCATGCAGGCGCTCCTGTTTCGAGACAACGCGCGGACGATTGCCCGTATCGCCGGCCACCTGGATCTACCGTCCTGATGTCGGCTACAACACACCTGTGCGAACGGCCGATGATGCACGGCTTGTGGCAGGCGTCCCCGAAGCATAGGCACTCGTCGCCGGTCGAACCTTTCCGCTGCGAACGCGGGAGTGGGCTGCCGTGGACCGATCTGTGAGGTTTCTCTATCGCCTGCGCGCCGGTTGACCACCGGCCCTTGCCCCTCAGGTGGTGGCTGACGTCGATGGACAGGACATCGAGCTCGGCGGCCAGCCGCTCGCGACGAGTCGTCTCCGGCCTCCCGCTCGCCGCCGCAGCGACCACCTCCTCGCCGAGCAGCGGCTGCCCGTCGGCAGCGGCATGGTCTCGGCCGAGTCCGGCGCCTTCCTGACCAGGGCCTCCCGGTGCGAGGCCCCGTAGCAGGCGGAGAACCCGGAGGCGACATGAGACGCGAGAACACGCCCAACCTGCACCTCCAGCCCGTTCCAGCACCCTCTGCTCGCCAGCCGTCCCGTGACCAGAACGCCACACCCCAACGACTCGCACGATCGTCCGATCTGGTGTTTCAGGCCAACTGATCTTGACGCCGCGCACTGACCCGGGAGGCAGACTCAGAAGCTGGCGTAAATAAGCGTCCGGTTCGAGGCGATCCACGAAAGACCGACCACCCCCATGGCAGCCGTGATCAGCATGAAGGTGACGGCCCCGCCGCCGCACGATGATGGAGGAAGGTAACACGGCTGGACTTGACACAGAATCGAGCTGGAAAGGCCGACGGTGTCCGAGGCCCGGATCATCTCGAAGGCCTGCCGGTCGTTGAGGTCGACGTGGTCGGGGTTGTCGAGATCGAGGAGGCGTCCGGTCGTGCGGCGGATCTCGGCAACCGCGTAGGCCATCGCGGACTGCATGCGCACGCCCAGGACGTCGAGCTTCAAGAGCCCAAGATCTTCGACGTCCTCCTTGTCGGCCTGCACCATCGGGTAGCCGGCCGGGGTCGGCTGCACCGGAAGTCGGTCCAGCAGCGACGCGTTCGACAGAATCACTCCGCACGGGTGCATGGCGTAGCCGCGGGGCAGCGCGTCGAGGCCTTCGGCGAGCTCCCACAGCGATCCGAACTTCCCAGCCTGGGAGGCAAGCTGCCGCAGCTCCGGCAGTTCGGCGAGGGCGCCGCGGATGTCCCGAGCCCGGACGTGCGGGAAGCTCTTGGCGATCTCGCCGACGACCTGCGGCGGGGTCCCGAGGGCGAGTCCGGTATCGCGCAGGGCGTGGCGCGCGCGGTAGGTCTCGGGCATACCGGTGACCGCGGTCCGCTCCCGCCCGAACCGCTTGATGATCGCGTCGTACACCTCCAGGCGCCGCTCGGACTCCACATCGAGGTCGATGTCCGGCAACGACGTACGCCGCTCGCTGAGGAACCGCTCGAACAGCAGCCGGTGGTCGAGAGGGTTGGCCGTGGCGACGAACAGCGCGTGGTTGACCATGGAGCCGGCGCCGGAGCCCCGCGCGGCGACCCGGATCCCCAGCGCCCGGGTGTCCGCGACCACCTGCGCCACGGCCAGGAAGTACCCCTCGAAGCCCAGCCGGCCGATGACCTCCAACTCGTAGTCGAGCTGTCGTACGGCAGGCTCGTGCGTGTCCAGGCCCCGGGCGCCCATCCCCGCCTCGCAACGCTGCCGCAGCAGCCGCATCGCCGACCCGCGCTCTGCGCCAGCGCCGACGACGGCAGGTTCGGGGAAGTGTGGACGCCCGAGCCCGAGATCGCCCGGGGCGAGGGTGCACGACTGGCCGGCGGCCTCGGTCTCGGCCAGCAGGCGGACCGCCCGGGCGGAGTCGTTGCCGACAGCCTGAGCGATACGGTCGGCGGCCGCCGCCATGGCCGCCGGACCCTTCAGCCAGCGTTCACCGCCGTCCAGGTGCCGCCGGTCCACGGGCCGAAGCAGCCGGGCCGCGTCGAGCACGTCGGCCAGCTGGTCGGGGTCGGCGTAGCGGACCGCGTTCGTCAGCACCGTACGGACGCCGAGCCGGTCAGCCAGGCCCACGGTGCGCGCGGCCAGCCGCAGCGAGCCCGCCCCGGTGCCCTGCCGCCCCAGGTACACAGCTTCCAGCCGCAGCTGCTCTCCGGCGAGCTCCCGCCACGGCGCGAGCAACTGCTCGGCGACGTCGGGGCGGCCGGCGGACAGGGCCCGCACCGGTTCGGAAGCCGGGCCGAGCAGCACCACCAGGCCCTTTTCGGCATAGGCGCGCAGGGTGGGCCAGGACACGACCGGCGCCGCGCCGTCGGCCTCGGCGTGCGCGGCGGACACCAGGCGGCACAGGCGAGCCCACCCGCCCGCGTTCTGCGCGAGCAGGGTGATCCGAAGCGGAGGCTCGATCACATGCGCACCGCCGCGCACAGGCGTACGCGGCCGACCGGCCAGGGCTGGCGAGGTGAGCGGCAAGACGGCGACGTCGACACCGAACACTGGGCGAATACCGGCGGCCGCGGCGGCGGTGGCGAAGCGAACCGTGCCCGCGACGGTATCCCGGTCGGTAAGCGCAAGCGTCGTCATCCCGCGCTCGGCAGCGCGCTGCACAAGAGCGCCGGGGAGGGAGGCACCGTAACGGGCGGAGTATCCAGAGGCGACGCGCAGATGAGTAAATCCACGGCCTCACACCTCCACCTCTCCCGTGTCCTCCCTGACCTGGGTCCTCTCCAGGTATCCACCATAACCAGGAATCGCACAAGCGTGCGAATTAGTGAGGCGGCTGCACCGCACCTCGCGGCGATCGTCCGACGGCTCGCCAGGTCCATCCGCAATAGCGGCGGCCTCACCTCCCGCTCGGACCTGATCGCAAGGTGCGGGCCGCTGACCTGCGGTGTCTCATAAGAGACACACCAGTTGGGTGCGGACCGGGCGAGGAACGCGCGGGGCATGGCCCCGACTGGCCGGCTGGCGACATGGGATGGAGTGGGCGGTCATGGCACGCGCGATCTGGACCGGTGTGGTCACCTTCGGGCTCGTGACCGTGCCAGTCGGTCTGTACTCCGCAACCGAGGACCACACCGTCCACTTCCACCAACTCCAGCGCGGCACCGCCGACCGGATCCGCAACCGCCGGGTGAACGAACGCACCGGCGACGAGGTCGGCACCGACGACATCGTCAAGGGCTACGAGGTGGGCGAGGGCGACTACGTCATCGTGGAGCCCGAGGAACTGGACGAGATCGCGCCGGGCCGCTCCCAGACCATCGACATCACCGACTTCGTCGACCTCGAGGAGATCGAGCCGGTCTACTTCGACCGCACCTACTACCTCGCCCCGCGCGGAAAGGAATACACCAAGGTCTACGAGCTGCTGCGGGCAGCCCTGGCCCAGTCGAACAGGGTCGGCGTTGCGACATTCGTGATGCGCGGCAAGCAGTACCTGACCGCCCTGCGAGCGGAGGACAAGATTCTGGTGCTGCAGACCCTGCACTGGGCCGATGAGGTCCGTGACCCGGACAAGGAGCTACCCGAACTGCCCTCCGGCCGCGCCGGGAAGGGCAAGGAGCTGGACATGGCGCTGCAGCTGGTGGATTCCCTCAGCGGACCGTGGGAGCCCTCCAGCTACCGCGACACCTACCAGGAGAAGGTGCGCGAGCTGGTGAAGGCGAAGGCCGAGGGCCAGGAGGCCGCCGCGGCCGAGGAGGCGCCGGCGGCCACCAACGTCGTCGACCTGATGCAGGCGTTGCAGGGCAGCATCGACCAGGCCCACAGCGGCAAGAAGAAGCAGGCGGGCTCGGCACGCAAGACAGCACCCAAGCCTGCCGCAGGGACGTCACGAAGGACCGCCGGCAGAAAGGAGCAGCCGAAGGCCGCCCGGGCATCGTCCCGCGAGCGGGGGGCGGGTAAGGGCGAGCTGCGGCAGCTGAGCAAGGCAGAGCTGTACGAGCGGGCCACCGAGCAGGACCTGCCCGGCCGGTCGAAGATGAGCCGCCAAGAACTCATCGACGCTCTCGGCCGTACCCGGGGTCGTCGCAAGAAGACGAGCGCTGCCTGACCCGCGACCATGCCGTGGAACCTGCCTGATCCCATGCTCAGCGCCCCTGTTCCCCAGCCCGACCTGCGGCCCGGCTGGGCCGCGGAGGCGAAGTGGGACGGGTTCCGGGCCCTGCTCTCCGCCGACGCACCGCGAGCATCCGCGCCGGCAAGGAAGCCCGGATGCTGCGACGATCCGCTCCTGCACCTGCCGGGACGTCACTTCGCGCTCCGGCAGGCTGGATCCCACTGCGGTGATGCCCGCCCCGGCGCACCGGCTCGCGAGCAGCGTGGTCTATGCGCATGGCCTGGACGCTACGGGCGGGTCAGCAGGCCCGCCTGAGCGCTGATACTCAACCGGCATAGGTAATCGACTCGGCGTCCCGGCGAGCCAACGCCGGGCGGGACCAGAACAGTTGACCCACCGTTGCCAACGCCCGCGCTCGGACCACATGATGGATCGATGATCAGCTCAGAGGGGAAGGGGAACGCGGCGCGCGTACTGCGCAGGTCGGCCCTGTGGGGCGCGCTGCCCCTGGCGCTGGTGGTGCTGGCGGGCTGGATCTGGTACCAGGTCAGCGACACAGGACGGCGATGGCGGTACGAGGACCATCTCGGGTCCTACTGTGACGGCGTGCTGCCGTCGTCGCAGGCGGCCGAGCTGACCGGTCTGCGACCGGACCGTCTCTACAACGACCTGCGCAGCGGCGGCCGCAAAACATACAACTGGTACTGCGTGCTTGACGACGTGCAACTGACCCTCAGCCGGCTGCCGGACGCGGACGACGACGTGATCGGCCCGCGGAATGTGCAGTTCTACTTCCCTCAGGAGGACGCGTCCGCTCTGCTGGCCTCCTCGCCGCTGGGCGGCGGTTGGACCGCCGCCGACGTCCGCGAGGGCACCTGCGCAGGGCTGTCCGTGGAAAGCCACCCGGGAATCGCGTGGGCCTGGGGCGCGCACACCGATCCCCGGCCCCTGGACGAACGCTGTGTCCTGAGCACGTCCAACGAACTGCCCGCGGACCAGACGGACGCCGAACGGCACACCTGGACTTTGGAGGCGCGCTACGGCGCGCAGGCGCTCGCCGCGGCCATCGAGCGGCGCAACTGGTCGGACGAGACCAACGAGTACCGGGACCGGTTCCGCGCCACGGCCCAGTGCCCCGGCAGCACGGTCCTGGCTCGGTTCTCGGTCCGGCCGTCGCAGAGGCGAGCGAAGGACAACACAGCAGCCGTAGCGCTGCTGAAGGCGTTCGTCCTCCGCGCCGCGGAGCGACACGGCTGCACCGATGTACAGCTGCCGCCCCCCGGCACCGCCAACGACCCGCCCCCGTGGGAGAAGGACACGCC